>DATLNW010000124.1:0-3051 GCA_035536575.1 Lysobacterales bacterium | reverse complement strand
GAATCCGGGGTTTTTTCCAATGCATGATGATACACAAGTAGCACGGGTTTTTGAAATGCATAAGTCATTAAGTGACGGGATGTTTCCTGTAAGGTGGGTCGCAGATCTTGGATATGGATATGGATATCCGATTTTTAATTTCTACGCACCACTTGCGTATTATATAGGCGCGTTGTTCATTTTTTTGGGATTTAACGCGTTGGTCGCCACCAAGATTATGATCGGTTTGGGAATTATATTGGCAGGTGTATTTATGTACATTTTTGCCAGGGAGTTTTGGGGAAAAACTGGGGGAGTGATTTCAGCGGCATTATATGTCTACGCTCCATATCATGCCCTCAATACATATGTCAGGGGAGCGGTAACCGAGCTTTGGGCATATGCATTAATACCATTAACGTTTTTTTCAATTTATAAACTTTTTTTTGATCTTAGAGTTTATGCAAGCTTAGAACAAAAATCAAAAATCAAAAATCAAAAATCAAAAATAAAGCAAGATATTTGGTTCTGGGTTTGTTTAACAGCAATTTCATATGCAGCAATTATAATATCCCATAATTTAACAGCGATGATGGTGACACCTTTTATTTTCTTATTCGCGACATTTTTATACATAAAGCTCCGTACTGCTGACACAATACACAAACCTTATTTTATATTTTTAGGATTATTAATAGGTATTTTTCTCTCAGCCTTTTACTGGCTACCTGTCTTGTTTGAAATGAAATTTACCGATGTTTTATCAGTTGTGGGTGGTGGATCAGACTATAAGGACCATTTTGCATGCCATACTCAATTATGGAGCAGTCCATGGGGATTTGCGGGATCAGGCCCGGGGTGTGTAGACGGATTTTCTCTGATGATTGGCAAGTTGCACATCGTATTAGGGATTATATCCCTAATCGTATTTCCTTTTCTGTTTAAAAAAGATAAAAATAAATTTTACATATGTTTGATTTTCTTAATACTCCTTCTTCTCTCAATTTTTTTGACTCTTAAGGAATCAAGATTTATTTGGGACGCACTCCCACATATGGCTTTTTTTCAATTCCCATGGAGATTTTTGGTAACTGTTTCTTTTTTTATATCATTTTTTGGAGGAGCCATATTTTGGCTCTTGGTAAATATTGGATTGCCCAAGTATATTTTGGGACCGGCCAACTGGATAACATGTACTGTTGTTATTGCGGCAATTATCATAATTAACGCAGATGTATTTACCCCGCAAAAATTTATAAGCGTAAAAACGGCTGATTATACAAGCAAAGATACTCTAAACTGGAAAATTTCAAAGATATCTGATGAGTATATGCCAAAAGGCTTTTTTAAGCCGCTACGTTCAATTGATGTTCCCAAGAGAAAATTCGAATTAACAGATAAAAACCTTAAAATTTCATCAATTGATGAAAAGACGCAGCAGATAAGGGCAACAGTTATCGCACCGGAAAAGACAACAATTTATGTGAACGTCGCCTATTTTCCCGGATGGCATGTGTTTGTTGACAACAAACAGGTATGGTTCAAGTACTCAGGGCAAGGCCTTTTAATTGATATTCCAAAGGGAAGACACACGCTTGATATTAAATTCACCCAAACCCCCATTGAGATGACGGGCAACTCCATATCTATTGCTGGAGTTATTGTGCTTCTTGCTGGTATAATTAGTCATAGAAACAAAATCTATGACCAAAAAAGTTCCTGAGCTTTCAATTTTTTTTCCATTCTGGGATGAACAAGACAACATAGAAAATGTGGTGCGGCCTGCAATTTCGGTTGTTGAGAAATACGCTGAAAAATGGGAAATAATAATGGTGGATGATGGATCCGCAGATGATACACTGCAGATTGCGAAAAGACTCGCCTCAGAAGACCCCAGATTAAAAGTCGTATCGCACAAGCCAAACCGCGGATATGGCGCTGCGCTGCGCGGTGGTTTTCAAAGCGCAACCTATGACTTAGTTGCTTTCACAGATGGAGATGGTCAATTTGATATATCAGAAATAGAAAAGTTTTTGGACAAGATAACAGAGGCGGATATTGTAATAGGTTTTAGAAAAAAGAGAAGCGATAAGAATTTGGGCAAGAGATTGCTTCTTATGAATTTATTGAAAATTTGGGATTTATTATTGTTCCGGTTCTATTTTAGGGATATCGACTGCGGATTTAAAATGTTCAGAAGAGACGCCATTAATAAGATAAGTCCTCTCAGATCCGAGGGGGCGATGATCACAACTGAAATACTCGCCAAAGCCAAAAGAAAAAAATTAAGAATAAAAGAGGTAGGCGTTACGCATTACCCAAGGATTAAGGGACATCAAAGTGGAGCCAACTTCCCGGTAATCGTTCGGGCTGTACTTGAGAGTTTTATTCTCTGGTACGATTTGCATTATGGAAGAACTTGACATAATAGCTTTGGGAAAGCAATCGGTAAAAGGTGTGCTTGCTTTGATATCTCAAACTTTTATTCTGCAATTAATCTCAACAGGCGCACTTTTAATTGTACTGACTGTACTTACACCGGCTGAGGTTGGTATTTTTGTTGCAGTAACTGCGCTTCGGAGAATTATTGATTTTTTTACTGACTTTGGATTTGGGGCAGCGCTTATTCAGAAGAAGGAGGAATTAACGCTCAAAGATTTAAGAACAAGTTTTACCATTCAAGCCTCAATCACTCTTTTAATCTTCCTGAGCACATATATTTTTAGTAAACAAATTGCAGGTTTCCTTAATCTGAATGATCAGGGAGAGAGACTTCTTATTGCTTTGGTTTTTACGGTATTTCTATCATCATTTAAAACTATTCCCGCAATTCTCCTGGAGAGGAAAATTCAATTTCAAAAATTGGTGATTCCTCAAGTTGCAGAAGCACTTGTTTACAATATTACTTTAGTTACATTAGTCTTAAATGGTTATAGAGTTGACAGTTATACGTACGCATTTTTAGCGGCTGGACTTATAGGGCTTCCATTTTACTATTATGTTTCTCCATGGAAAATAAGCCTTGGTATCGACCGGGGAGCTTTGCATAATTTGAAGTTCGGTGCGCAATTT
>DATLNW010000123.1:0-2437 GCA_035536575.1 Lysobacterales bacterium | reverse complement strand
GAGAACTTTATAACGAGGTGATCACAAAAGCAGGATATGAAGTGGAGCTCGCGGTAAATGGAGAAGAAGGTTTTCAAAAGCTACAGGCTGGCGGCTATTCACTAATTTTACTAGACATGCGATTGACCGACATGAGTGGGGTGGATGTATTAGCTAAATTGCAAAATAATCCTCCAAACCTTCCAAATGGACCGGTTATATTACTTACAAATATGGAATTTGATGATGAGGTCAAAAAAGGACTAGAAAATGGCGCAAATTCATACCTTGTAAAAGCTGATTTAACTCCTGAACAGCTCATAACCAATATCAAAAAGCTGCTTCCCGTGCAAACTACTTAAATTATTGAATTGAAGAGATCAAACCATAAATTGGGGTAATAATCGAGAATATTAAAAAACCTACGCCTATTGCTAAGACTACAATGATAACAGGTTCTATAATTGTTGAAAGATTTTTTACCGTCTGGTCTACTTCCTGCTCAAAGTATTCGGATGATTTAAGAAGTGAATCTTCGAGTTTTCCCGTCTGCTCACCAATCTTTACCATTTCAACAACCATAGGCGGAAAAAGCGGTGACGCACTCATCGCGTCCCCAATCGTTATTCCTTTCTCAACTCTTTTTGAAAGCAAAACTATCGCATCTTTATAAAGGATATTACCCACTACTTCTGAGCTTTTTACCAAGGAATCCACAACCAATGATCCCGCTCCAATTAAAAGTCCCAAAGTCCTGGAAAATTCTGCCATCATTGTTTGAGAGAGGAGTTTTCCAAATACAGGAACCTTAAGTACGACCCCATCTACTATTCTTCGCCCAAGTTCCTGCCTATAAAATCTTCTGAATAAATAGATTCCCCCAATTGCAGCCGCAATCAATAAGTACCATGCATGAATCAGTAAACCTGAAATACCTAATACTATTTTTGTTGAGAAGGGTAGGGGAATATTAATACTCTCATAAAGACTCGTCAGTTGAGGAAAAACGAATATCAACATTATTATCATCACCAAAACCATGATGATGATTACGACAGCAGGGTAGAGTATCGCACTTCGTATTGTTCTCTCAAGCTTATCCTGCTTTTCCAGATTATCAGCAAGTCTCAAAAGTACCTTATCCAGAAGTCCGCTAGATTCGGCTGTGCGGATTAAGGATATATAGATAGGAGGAAATAAATCAGGGTGTTTTTGAAGAGACTCCGAAAAGATCTTTCCGCTTTCAACAGATGTGATGACATCATTTACGACATTTGCCATAACCGGATTTGAAATTTGGTTTTTAACAATTGCAAGGGATTGCATTAACGTTAAGCCGGAGGAGAGCATGGTTGATATTTGCCTTGTAAAAAAAATACGGTCCTTTAGCTTTGGCTTACTAAATAAAGTTATACGCGAAAATCCTCTACTGCTTGCTGACTTAATTTTAATGGGGGTGAGTTTATGACCACGTAAATAAGTTGCTACTTCCCGGGCATCTCTAGCATCGATCAGACCGCTGACTTTTTTTCCTTCTGAATCAACAGCTTTATAGTAAAGTTTCATAGCTTCGGTAATTAATTGAGGTAAAAAGTGTATTAAAATTTATCATTTGAAATTTATTTATTAAAGTAATCTCATTAGCTCAGCTTCACGTAATGAATAATTTCTTGCATTCTCAAGGGTAACCTGACCGCTTTTTATCAAATTTGCCAACGACTCATCTAGAGTAATCATTCCCATTTCCTTTGAAGTTTGAATTATCGAATCAATTAGATGTGTTTTTCCATCCCGTATATTACTTGCAACAGCGGATGTCCCCAACAATACTTCAATGGCCGGGATTCTTCCTCCACCGATTTTTTGAAGAAGACGTTGTGAGATAACACCTTTAAGGGTTGCTGCCAGCTGTACGCGTATCTGTGTCCTCTGGTCTGCAGGAAAAGCATCAACAACTCTATCAATACTTTGCGATGCTGAATTGGTATGAAGCGTAGAAAAGACAAGGTGCCCCGTCTCGGCGAGTGTTATAGCAGCCTGCATTGTTTCGGCATCTCTCATTTCTCCAACCAACACAACATCAGGATCTTCACGAAGCGATGACCGGAGGGCCAGATTCCATGAGTGAGTATCTGTTCCCATTTCCCGCTGACTGATGATACTTGATCCTTTGGGATATATAAATTCTATTGGATCTTCAATTGTGAGAATGTGCGCAGCTCTTTTCAAATTTATTTCATTCAGTATGGCAGCAATTGTGCTGGATTTTCCATGTCCCGTAGGACCTGCGACGATTACAAACCCCTGATTAAGAGTTGCGAACTGGTGACAAATTTTTGGAAGTCCTAACTCGTCAATGGAACGCACACTGGGAGACAAGAAACGGAAAACTGCAGCCACTGTCCCTCTTTGAAAAAAAGCATTAACCCTGAACCTTCAGGGAGCCTCCTGCGTATTT
>DATLNW010000122.1:0-4471 GCA_035536575.1 Lysobacterales bacterium | reverse complement strand
CTGAAAATCAAAAGCACAAAAAGGATAAAATCATGAGTTATAAAAAACCATACAATATTGCTTTTCCCAATTCCCTGCGAGCGGTTCAAAGAATATTCAAACACGTTTTTTATGAAATCAGGAAATGCAAAAATAATAGTCGGAAGCATTACAACAAAGCTGGAAACAGACACTCCTATTAAAAAATTAAGTAGCTCCTTCCATTTCTTATCAATTATAAAAACTGTAAGAAAAGTCAGAAAAATAGGCAGGAAATAGACTTTTGTCAGAAGTGCCAGCGCGATAAATACTCCACTTAACACATACTTCTTATTCAGGTAAAAATAATAGCTGGTAACTGACACCAGTGACGCGAAAAACACACCTGTTTGATGATCAGATGTTGAGAGGATGATAAATGAGAAAAGATAGATAATGCTTCCTGTCAATGCAAGAAACGTACTCTTATTTTCTTTTCTGGAAATAATATAAATAAGATATGATACAGCGCTTACCTCAAGAACAGGCGTTAGGAAAAACAAAGTAAGATTTCCACCGGTCAGTAAAAAATATACTGAGGAAAGATAAGGGAGAAGCGGAAAATTGGTGAAGAAAATATCCCGGTAAAGAACCTGTCCCTGAAGAAGTTGATATCCTGTATAAAAATAAATATTAGTATCAGACAGCCTCACTCCAAAGCTTGCGGATTTGACTATAATAAAAATTAATACAAGTACAATTATTGGCAGATATTTCTTCATTAATTCGATGTATCATAAGTTAGTATATGATACATTATAAAACTATTTTTTAATTTTCAAAACCAACCATCTCATTTTATCAGCAACTTTGTAGAAATTATAAAGAACCGGATTTATTATCAGATCATAACTGCCGATAAACTCAACATGCGCTGGCGCGTATTTTTCCTTAAAGTTATGGAATCCATACCACGGATCTTTTTTATCAGGATTTGGGCCCATCGCTCCCCACATGTCAAATTTTTTAAGGCCGAGTTTTTTGCCAAACCTTATTGCCTCAAACATCACCAAATTACTCGCCATCACCTCCCTATTTTCACTGCTTGACGCCCCGTAAGGATAATAAAGCGTATCCTTAAAGACGAATAATATCCATGAGGTTAAAATTTTATTTTTGTATTTAGCAGTGAGCAAATGTGCAGTTAATTTATTTTTATCCAATCTTTGATCTTTAATCTTTGATCTTTGATCTTGCAACGCCTCCCACATCTTAATGTGATAATCTTTGGTATGCGCATAGAACTTCTGGCGCTTGGTAGTCTCCTCAGTTAAGCGCAAATACTCCTTAAAACTCTTTTCCGAATTATCTTCTGTGACTTCTACCCCATTTTTTTGCGCAACTTTTATGTTATAACGCGCTTTTGAATGCATGTTTTTGAGAAGCTCTTCTTCAGACTGGGTCAAATCCAATACAAATGTAAACTTTGTAAACAAAGGGCGAGCCGCCGGCACCAAATCCTTAATTCTTACTTCTTGATTCTTGCTTCTGACAACGTTGGGCTCCAGTTGAATAAAAACGCAATTCTCCTCTTTTCCAATTTTCTCAAGCTCACCCAATAACTCTTTTGTTGGCAAATCCCCTTTTGGCAAGTATCCTATTGTGAATTTGGTGTGGGGAATCTTATGAATTGTCAGCTGAAATCCTGAAACAAGTTTAACTTGTCCTGAGCTCGCCGAAGGATTGTTTTTAAACAACCCCCGCCGTACAACCTTTACTCCTGTTTTTTCACGGAATTCCCCCCATTCAAAAGCCTGTAGGGGATGTGTTACCACGGAATTAAACTGTTCTTTGTCAGTTGGAGTAATGGGCCGAATGGTCATAATTTAATTTCTAAGCTCTCCTTCACAAGCTAATAAAGCGGACATGTCCGCCGTAGCTCGCTTCGGCGAGCGAAGGCGGAGGGTACAGGATTCGAACCTGTGTAGGGATTGCTCCCTTGAGTTTTCGAAACTCACGCAATTGGCCTCTATGCGAACCCTCCTCATGTGTGCCTGGCGGGACTCGAACCCACAACCTTCAGATCCGCAATCTGATGCTCTATCCATTAAGCTACAAGCACATTTTATTTAATTAAACTTTTTAACAACTCTCTTCCTTTACCTGATTTTAAAAACATTTCCCTCTTTACTGCTTCCGCTCTTGTCATATATGTTTCTTTATAAATCAGCTTAAATGGTTTTGTTAATCTTGAATATTTATTTCTACCAGAGTTATGATCAAGTATTCGTTGTTCTAAGTCACCACTCGATCCAGTATAGAATCTATTATTCTTCAAGCTTTGTAGTACATAAACGTAATACATCTCAATATCCGGCCTGTCGCCTTAGGCGACCGCTCTATCCAGCTGAGCTACGGGAACAGATGTTTGTATTTTACCTGATTAAGAGTGGGCAATCAATTAAAAAGAGGGTGCTAGGAGGCTTTTTTCTCAAGAGGAAAATTTTTTGAAAGCCATTCTCCTGATTTTTCCGTGAATGTTGGTTTTACATACTCACGGTACGGCAGGTAGGGAAGAAGAGCCTTTTTAACCTCATCAGCCGGTACATCTCCAAGGGTGACCTTTAGTTCACCGGTTAAAAAATCTTTTGTGGTCAGATACAAAACATCTTTGTCGTGATGCTTGATAAAGAAAAAATCATATAATTCCTCCCAGATGAAGAAGTAATCCTCAACCCGTATTCCTTCTGAGGTAATTTTATAATAAAAGTTGTGAGGCGGAACAAGAGACATAGCAAAAGAAAGAAAAGCAAGTGATAAAATCACCAACATTAGCATATATTGGCCAAAAAGGAAGAGGATGATCTCAAGCGCCATCATTATCAGCAAGATATTGATAAAGTATTCCTTTGAATGTTCAGCAAAGGGCCGGCCGGGAGCGTGCCATTCAAGAAATGTCCTGACATCATGGTGATAGCTTTGGCTTTTTTCCTCGTCTTCTGAATGAGTTGTATGTTTGGGGTGAGCAGTCACACTATAAATTTAGCTCATTTTCAAGACAAAAGTCAAGAAATTTGCTATACTTAGCCGTACTTGGAGAGGTGTCTGAGCGGTTTAAAGAGATAGTCTTGAAAACTATTGTGGAGGCAACTTCACCGCGAGTTCGAATCTCGCCCTCTCCGCTACACTTCGCATAAAGCTACGTGTAGCCAATGGCTACTCATAGTTTAAACGACGGGTAGCTTTCAGCCTTTGATCGTGCGAAGTGTATCACCCGAAGCTTTAGCGTAGGGTGGAAATGACATGCACTACGTTTACCTGCTCAAATTAAACAACAAATCTGTATATACAGGATCAACCCCAGATGTTAAAAAGCGGTTCAAAGAGCACAAAAATGGTAAATGTTTGTCAACAAAAAACTTTAGGCCAATCAAACTAATATGGTATTGCGCATTTCCGAATAGATTACTGGCTAGAAGATTTGAAAATTACTTAAAAACGGGCTCAGGTCAGGCTTTTAGAAATAAGAGATTTGTATAATTTTGCTCCCGTAGCTCAGTTGGATACCTGCCTACCGGCAGGCAGGGAGCGTGAGTTTGCACTCGTAGCTTAATGGATAGAGCACAAGATTCCGGATCTTGAGGTTGGAGGTTCGAGTCCTCTCGAGTGCACATAGGCATGACAAGATACTAATCCCGCCACGTAATCCCGATTTAATCGGGAAACGTGGCTGGGACGTTTAAATTTTCAGAGAAAATTTATTTCGTCCCGCCGGGGGCACCGCGTCAAACGCGGCTTCGCATTTCCTTACTTTGCGACTCTCTTGGCCGCGCCACTTGTCACAGCACTCAAAAGACTCAAATAGATAAGGCTCAGTATAAGAATTGCCGCAATACCCGGCCTTACAAGAAGCCTGTTGACCTTATGTATTTTACCAGGGTTTTCATCAAACCACGATTTTATTCTTCCTCTGTGTTTTTCCTCGATAGCATTAAGTTGCGCCACATCCTCCTCTGTAACAACTTCGCGACTTTCAATTGCCTTGGCCAGTTCAGTATCTTTTTTCATTTCATCAAGCATTTCTTTTCCCCTCTCTTTTGCCGTACCCAGTGTTGCCACATCCTCCGGATCTAGCTCAGGCTCTCCCTCCAAGTCTTCTTCTTTTGTCTCCCACTCGGATTTTAGCTCCATTACTTCTCCAACCGTAATTGGGTCTTGGCCTGCATCCAAGAGCATTTTTTGGATAAGCTCATCAGGCATATCCTGTGGAATGGACATCACTTTCAACGCTTTAGCCAACTCTCCTGGCGGGTTGGATTTATTGCGTAATTCGCTGATAGCTCCCTCTAATTCTGCCTTTTTTTGACCAGTTGCTTCCTCAAGCAATGAATCTAAAAACTTACTAGATTCAGATACAGGATTTTCCGAAATTGGCGTAGGCTCAACATCCCCAACAACGCCGCTATCCGGCTCCGGAGCAGCAGGCCTCTCAGCAGGATCAAGTGGTAGTGGT
>DATLNW010000121.1:0-4359 GCA_035536575.1 Lysobacterales bacterium | reverse complement strand
AATTAGTAATAATAAACGTCCAATTGATAATACAAAATATTTTTTATACGTTGGTAACGCGTACCCGCATAAGAATTTGGAAAGACTGATAAAGGCTTTTTCACTATTTCGCACAGCGCAAAATGAAGATATCCAGCTCTTGTTAGTCGGTAAGGACGATTATTTTTATAAAAAAATTAATGCAAAAATAATAAAAGAAAATTACTCCGGGATCGTGATCCGAAATAATGTTACCGATAAAGAACTGGCAAGTTTTTATCAAAACGCGATTGCATTAGTCTCTCCCTCGCTTATGGAAGGATTTGGATTGCCCGTTCTTGAAGCGATGGCATCATCGTGTGTTGTTTTGGCCTCAGATATCCCCTCATTTAGAGAGGTCTGTGTTGACAGTGCGGTTTATTTCAACCCACACGCAATAGGAGATATAAAAGAAAAGATGAAGTACGTAAATGGGTTGGATCATCTTGCAAAAGATGAGCTTATAAAACGCGGATTGAAAAGGGCTGGGCATTTTTCGTGGAATCGCATGGCTAAAGAAACACTTGAAATATATAACTCAATTAATAATGCCTAATTATGTATCATATACTAACTTATGATACATTAATCTTCTGAGTGAATTATGAAAGTTGCTTTAGTATATGACCGTGTTAATAAATGGGGTGGGGCTGAGAGAGTTTTATTGGCACTGCATGAATTGTTTCCCGATGCCCCTCTATACACATCAGTCTATGACCCAAAAAAAGCTTCCTGGGCTGAGATTTTTGATGTAAAGACTTCTTTTTTGCAAGAAATTCCTCTTGCATCAACCCATCATGAACTGCTTGCTCCACTTATGCCATTGGCGTTTGAAAGTTTCTCATTTGACGAATATGACTTGGTGATTTCAATTACGTCTGAGTCGGCAAAGGGGATCGTCACCAAGCCCGGAACAACTCACCTATGTTATTGTCTGACTCCCACACGTTATCTCTGGAGTGGGTATGACCAATATTTTAATAATGATGGTTTGAAGTTTGTATCCAAACCTATTGTCTCAGCTCTTCGCAAATGGGACATAACGGCCTCAAGGAGGCCTGATGCATTTGTTGCTATATCCAAAGAGGTTCAGGGGAGGATTAGGAAATACTATGGAAGAGAATCAGAACTAGTTTATCCACCGGTAACTATTAGAAATTCGAAATACGAAATACGAAATCCGAAACAAATACGAAATACGAAATACGAAATACCTGATACTGGATACTTTCTGGTTGTTTCTAGGCTATCGAAGTTTACCAAATATAAGAGAGTTGATCTGGCAATAGATGCCTGTAATCAGTTAAAACTTCCTCTAAAAATCATAGGCAGCGGAAGCTTAAGGCGTAAGCTAAAAGAAAGAGCTGGCCCGACAATTGAATTTGTCGGAAGCACAAGCGATTCGGAATTGGTTGAGTATTATAAAAATAGCAAAGCTTTGATTTTTCCGGGCCTTGAGGATCTGGGACTTGTAATGATTGAAGCACAGTCATTTGGAAAACCTGTTATCGCTTACAAGGCTGGTGGAGCAGTAGAACTAGTGGTTGATGGAAAAACCGGCGTGTTTTTTAATGAGCAAACAAGCAAGTCGCTTATTGGAGCATTGCAAAAATTTGAAAAAATGAAATTTGATCCCAACTTATGCATGGAAAATGCAGAAAAATTTGGGATGGATAAATTTAAGAAAAAGTTCCTGTCAGTTGTTAATAAGTTGATTTGATATTATAATGGATACTATCGTATGAAAATTGTTGTTTTTGCAGGAGGAGTCGGGACCAGGCTTTGGCCGCTTTCCAGAAAAAGTACCCCGAAGCAATTTGGGAAAATTATAGGTAATGAGTCTACTCTTCAGCAGACAATTAGAAGATTAACTGCTGAATTTAAACCTGAGGATATTTTCATAGCAACTGGAAAACAATATAAATCTGTCGTTATGAAACAGCTTCCTGAAATCCCTGAGGGAAATTTCATTTTTGAATCCATGATGCGTGATGTCGGCCCTGCAATTGGATTGTCCTCCTTTATTCTTGAGAAAAAATTCCCCAACGAGCCTATCGCAATCTTGTGGAGTGATCATATGGTCAAAAACGAAGATGCTTTCAGGCATGTTCTACGTCTTGCCGAAAAGAAAATTGTTTCCAAGGAAAGTGAGTTTGTTTTTATAGGACAAAAACCGCGTTTTCCCAATCAAAACTGCGGCTGGATACAGCTAGGTGATGAAAATGAGAGTAGTAATGGAGCTAGTGTATATAACTTTAAGAGACTTTGTTATCGGCCAAAGGCCGAGGAAGCCGAGGCATTCTTTAAGGACAGGAATTATGTTTGGAATTTGGGGTATTTTGTTACTACGCCAAAATACCTTACCTCCCTTTTCAAAACATATGCGCCTGAAATGTTTGAATCTCTTTTAAAAATACAAAATGATTACGGAAAGGATAAATATGAAAAGACCCTTGAGGGTATTTATCCAACACTTGAGAAGATAAGTTTTGATGACGCTATTCTGGTCAAACTTCCACAAGACAACCTTAAAGTCATTGCAACAGATCTTGGTTGGAGTGATGTTGGAGCATGGGATGCATTGAAGGAAGCGCTTGAAACAAATAAAGAAGAAAATATAACGCGCGGTAACATAGAATTAAAAGACACGACAGACGTTCTTATGTTCAATTATGAGCAGAAGTTATGTATAGGTATTGATTTATCTGAGATGGTTATCATCAACACGGAAGATGTATTATTGGTATGTCCCAAGGGTTCTATTCCTAAAATTAAAAAATTTGTTGAAAATTTAACGGGAACAGACCACGAGCATTTAATTTGATAATGCCAAATGCCGCTACACAAACAAGTCAGTTTTATGCTTTTGCCAAAAGAGCAATTGATATATTGTTTTCTATTTTCTTACTTCTTATCTTCTCCCCCATCATCCTCCTTGTTGCTTTAGCGATAAAAACCGAGTCTGAGGGCACAATACTTGCGGATACGCCTGAAAGAGTCGGAAGGCGCGGGAAGAATTTTAAAATGTATAAATTCCGCTCAATGGTAAAAAATGCTCACACTATTTTGAGAAATGACCCAAGCTACGCCGAACTTTATAGCAAATATAAAAAGGGTAGCTACAAATTAAAAGATGATCCGCGTATTACAAAAGTAGGCAAATTCATCAGAAAGTATTCATTGGACGAGCTGCCTCAATTTTTTAATGTGCTTCAGGGAGAGATGAGTATTGTGGGGCCCCGGGCTTATTATCCTGACGAACTTGAAGACCAACAGAAGAAATATCCCCACACCCGAAAAGCAGTAAAAATCGTGCTAAGTGTCAAGCCGGGGATCACCGGGTTTTGGCAGGTGACAGGCAGATCTGAGATAAATTTTGATAAGAGAATCCAAATGGATGCCAATTATGCACTCAGGCGATCCGTTTGGTACGATTTGTGGATAATTTTTAAGACCCCATGGGCCATGATCTCAGGCCGCGGCGCTCTCTAAATAAGAGTATCACGAGTATCAAAGGTACCACGTGTACCACGCGCTTTTCGCTTAAAATATTAATTGATAACTTTCTCTTGATACCTGTGATACTCGTGGTACCCGTGATACACTTTTATCGTCCTTGTCAAGTTGACAATTTTGGCCATTCTTTCGTAAGATATATAGATGGGTGGATTTGATAAGATTGAATTAACGCCAAAAAACACCAGCACTGCCTCAGATTCAAATAAGGGTAGTTCTGTCCCGGGGGAAAAAAAAGCAAAAGACAAGCAAGACTTTGCAAAAGCAGAAAATAATGGATCTTTTATGACCAATAGAAAAAAAAGAACAAAATTTAAGATGGGCAAAAGATATCCGATTGCACTTTCAATTGTTGCTCTTATTCTTCTGTTGATTGGAATTCCCGCATACGCTACTTATAAATCAGGTCTTAAGACATATAGGCAGGCAAAGTTGGTCTCAGCTGCCATAAAAAGTCAGAATGTAGAACTGGCCAGTACTGAAATTAAAAAAACGCAAAAGTCACTGGCTGAGACCCAGAGAAATTTTCATTTTTTGATTCTTTTTAAATTCGTCCCAATTGCGAATTGGTATTACAACGACGTAGACCACATGCTAAATGCCGGTAAGTATGGGCTTGAGAGCGCAACCATAGCAACGGATGCGGTAAAACCATATGCTGATGTTCTCGGGCTTAAAGGTCAGGGTAGCTTTGATGCGGGTTCGACTGAGGATAGAATCAAGACTGCTGTCTTGACGATTGGAAAAATAACACCGCAAATTGATAAGATTTCAGAAAAGCTTGACCTGATAAAGAAGGAGATAGATGAAGTAAACCCCAAGCAT
>DATLNW010000120.1:0-10062 GCA_035536575.1 Lysobacterales bacterium | reverse complement strand
GTTATCGCGTTTGGGCTTTACAAACTGATTGAAAATATGTATTTTCTGGGCAGGACAAAACTTAAGGGAAAGGCTCAGATTGTAAAAAAATCGCGATTATACACAATTCCCTATAAGTCAAATCATAAACTTGCCTTTATCTGGTATATTTTGTTCTGCTCAGTATTTATATTTTTTTATTCTCAGGATCGGTCTTTTACTGTCGCACTGAAACGTCATAAATTTCCCTCTTCTGTCCCACATAATAAGTACGTACCGCTTCTAAATAGAGATCCTATCCTTATTCCGATCAAATCATCCTATGAAAACCTAAGTTCGATCAGAATACATTTGGATTACAAAGAAGATGCCATAACCACAAAAAATGGTAAAAAAAATCCCGCGACCCTTGTCTTTAGGCTATATGACGCAGGGACAAATAAACTTATTTCAGAGTCCTCACGGAATGCATACCTGATAGACGGAACTCCCCGTTTCCCATTTGGACTTTCCCCAATTCCTGACTCAAAAGGAAAAGAATATATAGCTGAGTTAACTCTCAAAAACGGAGATAAAAATGACTACGTGCTTGTTAATACAACGCCTACTAGTATCATCAGTTCGTATAACATTCTCAAAGATAAATCAGGGAATAATGTACCAGGACTTATTGCCAATAAAATCTATTTCACTTTCACAGATCTTAATTTGCTTTTTGCCCTGGGATTTGGAGCAGTTGTTGCAATTGGGATACTCAGATCTGCTAGATAAGGATTTTTCCGCCTACAACTTGTGCATTAACTCGAAATATATTCTCACATTGTTCTTACATTCGCTTACTATAATTAATAAATAAAATACGAATTAAATATAAATGGATATAAAGAGCAAACCTAAAAATTCCCACCGGGTTATAAAAAGTAATACCGAGAAAAAATTGCCGCATGCGACCGTCAAAGAAGCAGTCCAAAAACGGATTACTCCAGTTGATCAATCAAGTATAATTCCTGGAATTGATATGAAGGAGATCATTCATTCTCTTGATTTGCTGAAATATGCCCTGGATTACTCTGAGGCTATTGTTGATACTGTGCGGTTGCCTTTAATTGTATTAAATAAAAAACTGCAGGTACTAACAGCCAATAGATCCTTTTATGACACTTTCAAATTATCTCCCAAACAAACCGAAAACAAGCTGGTTTATAAATTAAATAATAACGCGTGGGATAATCCAAAACTAAGAACGTTACTTGAAAAAATATTGCCCAAAAATACATCTTTTGATAATTATGAAGTGGAAATCGATTTTCCGAAAATCGGCAGCAGGACACTGCTTCTGAACGCCAGAAGAACATATCGCCAAGTTAACAACACAGAAGCCATTCTACTTGCTTTTGAGGATATAACAAACCGGAAGCAACTTGATAATCAAAAAGATGATTTTATAGCTATTGTTTCACACGAACTTAGAACTCCATTAACAAGTATCAAATTATTCTCCCAGCTTTTGGAAAAACACCACTTGAACAATAAAGATAAAAAAGCTACTTATTTATTGACAAAAATGCAAAATCAAATGGAGAGATTGACTCAGCTTATGGCATCATTTGTTAATGTCTATCAAATTCAAAATGGAAAATTATCATTATATAAAAAAAGTTTTGAAATTGAAAAATTGATTGCCTCAATTGTTTCGGACTTTCAATTTACCACAATTTCACACTCAATAGTAAATAAAAATGGCCTTTCAGACATAACTGTTTTTGCCGACAAAGAACGAATATCTCAGGTATTGATAAATCTTCTTTCAAACGCGATTAAGTACTCTCCCAATGCTGATAAAGTAGTTATTGCAACGACTCAAAACAAAAAAAATGTTGTTGTATCTATTCAGGATTTTGGCATAGGTGTTCCCGAACCGGAACTGGGTAAAATTTTTGAAAGATTTTTCCGGGTGTCAGGTAAAAAAGAAAATAATATATCTGGTCTTGGACTTGGATTGTTTATTTCAAATGAGATTATTGATCAACATAATGGTAAATTGTGGGTAGAAAGCATTAAAGGGAAAGGTTCTACGTTCAGCTTCTCTTTACCCATTAAGCACAGTAATTAAAAATGTACACTATGACTACAAAACAACTATCCGGTAAACCTAAAAGAATTCTTGTGGCAGATGATGACGTAGCAATTGTTGAATCGACATGCATGGTTCTTCGCGAGAATGGATATCAGGTAGATTCAGCAGATGATAAGGAAGCAATAAATAAGATGGAGAAAAGCTTACCTGATTTATTGCTACTTGATATATGGATGTCAGGACAAGACGGCCGGGAAATATGTAAATACCTTAAGAGCAAAGAATTAACCCGTCATATCCCTATTATTTTGATTTCTGCAAGCCATGATATTGCAAAGTCAGCCAAAGGTGCAGGATCTGATGATTTCTTAGCCAAACCTTATGGTATGTATGAATTACTCGAAAAAGTAGCCAAATACCTGGATCCTGTTGATTAGAATTAAATTCCCAGACCCAAACAGTCGGTTCCCCCTATTTTTGCAAAAAAATCTAAGCTATAATATTTATTCGTATGAAAATTTTAAATGTGCGCGGGAGACAAATTCTGGATTCACGGGGACACCCAACAGTTGAGGCAGATGTGACTCTTGAAAATGGAATCGTGGGCCGTGCTGCTGTTCCATCAGGTGCATCCACAGGTATGAATGAAGCTCATGAATTACGAGATAATGATGACCCCAGGCATCACGGCCGTGGGGTTGGAAATGCAGTGAACAATATAAATACACTCATAAAAAATAGACTGATCGGGGAGGAGCCTCAAAATCAGGAAAAAATAGACCAACTTTTGATAGATCTTGACGGGACCAAAAATAAAACCAAACTCGGTGCAAATGCAATTCTTGCCGTATCCCTCGCTGTTGCAAAAGCAGCAGCAACGAGTCAAAATCTACCTTTCTTTGCATATCTTCAAAATTTGATGGATCATAGGCAGGGTGTATCGCTGCCTGTTCCGATGATGAATATCATAAATGGAGGTAAACACGCGCACGGATCGACTGATATTCAGGAATTTATGATTATGCCGATTGGTGCTGACACATTTAGCGAGGCGCTTAGAATGGGAACTGAGGTTTTTCATCACTTGGCCAAAGTACTTCACAAACATGGTTACCAAACAACAGTCGGGGACGAAGGAGGATTTGCGCCGCATGTTAAAAATGGCAACAAAGAAGCCCTTGATCTGATTTTGGAGGCTATTGATAACTCCAACCATAAGGCGGGCAAAGACATAGTTCTTACTCTTGATGTCGCAGCTTCAGAAATGTATGAAGACGGGTTTTATCACTTAAAAACAGAAGGCAAAAAATTCACATCCGATCAGATGGTTGATTGGCTTTCGGATTTATGCGGAAAATATCCTATTGTTTCAATAGAGGACGCGCTTGATCAAAACGATTGGGTGGCTTGGAAAAAATTAACAGAGAAAATAGGGGACAAAGTTCAAATTGTCGGAGACGACTTATTTGTAACAAATATAGAATTTCTGGGACGCGGAATTGAAGAAAAATCTGCCAATTCAATTCTAATTAAACTAAACCAGATCGGTACATTAACTGAAACAATACAAGCTATCAAAATGGCGGATCAGGCAAATTGGAATTCCATTATATCCCACAGATCAGGTGAGACAGAAGACACAACAATTGCCCATCTGGCAGTTGCGGCAAACGCCGGACAAATAAAAACAGGGTCTTTATCCAGAACTGACAGAGTAGCCAAGTACAATGAACTTTTGAGAATTGAGGAGATACTTGGAGAAAAAGCAATATTTAATGGGCTGCGGTTTCAAAAAGGAAATAAGAAAGCATTTTAAAAAATCCATTCACTCTTGAACATTTTTAATAGAAAATAGTGTAAAATAGTCAAAATGAAGATCACCCTTCTTATATTATTTTTAATAGCGGTTATTGCCGGGGGATTATATGTAAATAAAAACCCAGTAAAAATGGACCTTTCAACTCTTATGCCTTTTTCCCAAATTACTCCTACTGTAAAGAAAAAGAGCGTTGGTACCGGAGAGAAAAACCTGACAAACCCGCCACAAGCATGCTCTGGCACCCAGCTTCCGGCCGCAACTGAAGGACCATATTACAAATCCGGCACACCATTGAGAAAAAAAATTGATGATGGTATAAGTGGCAACAAATTGACACTTCAGGGCTATGTGCTTGATACCAACTGCAGGCCTGTTGCGAATGCCTGGCTTGATTTTTGGCAGGCTGATGGGACTGGGAAATATGACAACACCGGATTTAAGCTCCGCGGGCACCAGTTTACTGATGCAGAGGGGAAGTACGCACTTGAGACAATTATACCGGGCGAGTATCCTGGGCGAACACCCCATGTCCACGCAAAGGTAAAAGCGCGGGAAAATAGTCCCGAGCTTACAGTCCAGCTTTTTATTCCGGGTGTTGAAAAAAATCAAAATGATGGGATATTTAACAAAGAATTACTCATGAACATAACGGAGTCCCAAAATGGCAAAGCAGGAACTTTTAACTTTATAATCAATACAAATCTATGAAGCTCTTTTCTTGCTTTGGGGGATTGTAGTTGTGACTGTAGTATGATTGATCCATTTTTAGATTCATACCTGCTATAATTAACATCTACCTGGGATTATTATGGAAATAATTATTGTTTTGCTCCTTATTCTCCTCAATGGAATCTTTGCTATGAGTGAAATTGCGATTGTTTCCTCAAGAAAAGCAAAGCTACAGCAGAGAGCAAATGAAGGTTATAAAAACGCACAAGCGGCATTGGAGTTGGCCAAATCGCCAAACCGCTTTCTCTCAACTGTACAAATCGGGATTACACTTGTTGGAATTTTTGCAGGAGCATATGGAGGTGCAACAATTGCGCAGTCTCTTGCAAAGCAATTGGCAAACTTTCCATTTGTTGGCCAGAATAGTGAAGTAATCGCATTAACAATTGTTGTAACAGTTATCACTTATTTGTCCCTTGTTGTTGGGGAACTAGTTCCAAAAAGAATTGCACTTTCCAATCCTGAAAGAGTTGCCTCCCTTGTTGCACGCCCGATGAATTTACTGTCCCGTGTAACCAGCCCGCTGGTTTCGCTTCTTAGCATATCAACAGACTGGTTATTTAAAATCCTACCGCTTAAACAGTCAGTAGAACCCACAGTTAGTGATGAGGAAATAAGGATATTACTAAGAGAAGGTACGCAGACCGGAGTTTTTGAACTCGCTGAGAAAGATATTGTAGAACGTACATTCAGACTTAGTGATAAAAAAGTAAATACACTCATGACTCCGCGTAAGGAAATTGTCTGGCTAGATATTGACAGTTCGTTTAAAACAATACGCAGCAAAATAACCAAAAATCCCCATGCGCATTTTCCTGTATGCCGCGATGGCATAGATAAGGTAATCGGCATTGTTCAGACAAAAAGCTTGTTAACAGATTTTTTGGCAGAGGAGAAAATCGACCTGAAGAAAATTCTTCACAAACCTCTTTTTATCCCTGAAAGCATGTCGGGGTTAAAAGTTCTTGAACTTTTCAAAAAATCCGGAATTCACACGGCCCTTATTGTTGACGAATATGGAAACGTAAAAGGCCTTTTATCCATTACTGACGTTCTTGAGGCTATAGTCGGGGATATCCCAACTATTAATGAACTGGATGAAAAAGAAATTGTAAAACGCGATAACGGAACCTATTTGGTAGACGGACTTGCGCCAATTGATGAATTTAAAGATTATTTCAAAATACGAAAATTGCCAGGGGAGCGGTCTGGCATATTCCATACAATCGGGGGGTTTGTAACAAATAACATCGGGCGTATTCCTGTAGTAGGTGATGATTTTGACATTGAACATTTCCGCTTTGAAGTCGTAGATATGGATGGAAATAGAGTAGACAAGGTGCTGGTCGCGCCGATTGATCAGAAAACGGATATAAGGTGAATTTATGAAAATTGGAATTCTAGGAGGAAGCTTCGACCCTCCGCACATTGGTCATCTTCTGATTGCAGAACAGGTGAGAGAAGTTCTGAGTCTGGACCGGATATGGCTTCTGCCCAATTTCAATCATGCTTTTGGTAAAGTCCAAACAAATGCTGAGTACAGGCTTCAGATGGCCAAATTCCTTGAAAATGAATACATAAAATCAAGTGATCATGAGATCAAAAAGAAAGGGACAAGCTATACGATAGATTCTCTAAAAGATTTTAAAATACAGTACCCGGGTGATCAAATTTTCTGGATTTTGGGCAGTGATCAACTAGAAAGTTTTCATAATTACAAAGACTGGCGGGAAATCGTAAAAAAACATTCTATGATAATTTTCCCAAGAGAATCCGTAATATCTGAATTAAAAGAAAAAACAAAAAAAGCACTTAAGCTAAAGACTATTCCCATCTCTATAAAAGTCCTGCAGGACAAAGATTTGATTTTGACAAATATCTCTTCATCAATTATCCGTGAAAGAGTTAAAAAGGGACTATCAATCAAGTACCTTGTCCCTGAAAAGATTGAGGAGTATATTAAAAAACACAAACTTTACATATAAAAAACGTCATTCTGGCCGTGACCAGAATCTCAAAGTATGAAAAATTTCTATTTAAAAATAAACCCTGCAGATGAGAAACATAAAATTATTTCGTTTCTTAGAAAAACTTTTGAAAAACAAAATATAGACAAAGCTGTCATAGGTCTTTCAGGCGGTATTGATTCTATGGTCTCTTTTTATCTCCTCAAAGAAGTTCTTCCATTGAAAAATGTTTTTGTTTCCCATTTGTATTATGATTCATCAAAATTTGCCGAAATTAAAAAAGTACTAGACAGATTAGAATTTCCCAAACAAAACATCTATTTGCTTCCCATAAAAAGCCCTGTTGACGAGCTTTCAAAAATACTTGGAATAATAGATGGCCCCGCTGATAAGATCAGAAAAGGAAATATTATGGCACGTGTCAGAATGATCACGTTATTTGACCGGGCCAAAAAAAATAATGCGCTTGTTTGTGGAACTGAAAACAAATCTGAGAACTTATTAGGTTATTTTACGCGTTTTGGGGATCAGGCATCAGATATTGAGCCGATATCGCACCTATACAAGACTCAGGTTTACCAGCTGGCAAAGTCACTTGGCGTTCCAAATGAAATAATTGAGCAAGCACCCAGTGCCGGGCTTTGGGCCGATCAAACAGATGAGGGTGAATTTGGGTTTACTTACGAGGAAGCAGATCCAGTGCTTTGTCTAACACTTGAGAAAAATATGAGCATAAAAGAAATTGAAAAGAAAGGATTTAAAAACGTGAAAAAAATCCTTGCCTTCCGCGAGAAAAACTTATTTAAACACCAAACCCCATACCAGCTTTGATACATATCAGCTCTTGACATATACTCCCCAGGGGTATACAATATTTTTATGAAATCATATTACGAGGACGTAAAAGTACAATCAAAAAAACGCGTCAACATAATAAAAGGACAGCTTGATGGACTCCAAAAAATGATTGAGGATGATGAGTATTGCATAGATCTTCTCAACCAAAGTCTGGCAATTCAAAACTCTTTAAGAAGTCTTGATACTATTCTTTTTGAAAGACATCTGAGAACTCATGTCGCCGCGCTATTTAAGACAGATCCTGAAAAAGCTGTTAAAGAACTGGTTACTCTATTTAGAAGAGTCAATAAATAAGTATGAAAAGTTTTAACATGTTTCTCAGCCACCTAGGAATGGATGGTTCCATGACTTCAATGAAAAAAGCCTCATTTGAAGTCGCCCTGAAAGAAAAAAAACAAATAGCTGAAAGAACGATGACTTTTGTTTTTGAGAAACCGAAAGATTTTCAATTTAAAGCCGGCCAGCATGTCAGATTGACACTTCTAAATCCTCATGAAACTGACAGCAAGGGAAACAGCAGATTCATGACACTAGCAAATACTCCCCAAGATAAAGATCTTGTTGTTGCAATGAGAATGACTAATTCGGCATTTAAAAGAGTTCTGAGTAATTTGAAAATTGGGGAAAAAGTACTCATACAAATATTATTGGGTGTTCCGCATGGAGCATTTGCCCTGCATGATGATCCATCAAGACCGGCAGTTTTTCTGACTGGGGGAATTGGTATGGTTCCTGCTTACTCTATGATTAAAGACGCAACTGAGCGAAAACTACCACACGAACTGTTTCTTTTTTACTCCAATAGACGGCCTGAAGACTCACCATATTTAGGCGAACTGCAAACACTTGAAAAGCAAAATCCCAATTTCAAACTGATTGCGACCATGACTCAAATTGAAAAATCCAAACAATCCTGGCAAGGAGAAACGGGATTTATTAATCAGTCTATGCTTAATAAGCATATAGACGACCTGAATTTTCCCATTTATTACATAGCAGGATTAACGGACATGGTCAATTCAATGAAGACATTGCTTAAGGACCTAAAGGTAAGTGAGGTAAATATTAAAGCTGAGGATTTTTCCGGATCAAAAATGAGCATCATGAATATGAATCAAAATTCAAAAAAAAGTAAAAATTATCTTGTGATTGCTGCAATTGGATTAATGATATTATTTGGAATACTCACTCATGCAGGCGCTATCATTTCAATATTTAGAAATGGATTCAATGCCACATCATTTAATAACCCGTTATTTTATCTGATGATCGGAGTTATGCTCGTAGCATTTAAGGTTAAATTCAAGTATCTACTCAAATATAAACATGCTACGAAGAAATAATAAAGGGGGTGATTATATGAAGCAACAATCATTAATATATGGAATAATAGGACTCGTTATAGGAGTGATATTAACAGGATTTGTAATGGGTAGTCAAAAAAATAATACGCCGGATCAATCCAATTCCATGATGACTCATGAGAGTACAACGCCCGGTGATCATAAAAGCATGAGTATGGAAGAGATGATTGAAGATCTGAAGGGGAGATCAGGAGAAGACTTTGACAAGGCTTTCTTGGTTGCCATGATCGCTCATCACACTGATGCTTTAACTATGGCAAAAGATGCTGAGCAAAATTCAACACGTGAGGAAATAAAAAATCTTTCAGGTGAGATAATCAAAGCACAAACAGCAGAAATTGATCAGATGCGGCAATGGCAGAAAGAGTGGGGATATTGAATATATGGAAACCCGTGATCCCAGCTTAACGTCTTACATATGCCCTATGCATCCGGGGATAAAGCAAGCTGAAGAGGGACGGTGTCCCAAGTGCGGGATGGAATTGGTCGCGTCAGAAAAAGTTAACAAACTGCCAAATTTCGAAACAAATTCTGTTCAAAACAGCTACAAACCGCTTGTAGTTATCATCGGATTAATCACTTCTGTAGCGTTAGCCGTCACTGCTCAACAGACATCACTGGATGCTTTTGGCTGGAATAATTTCATTTCCAACTTCATGGCGGGATTCTTTATTGTTTTCGCAGGGTTTAAGCTGATTGATTTGAAGGGTTTTGCAGAAGGGTATTCTACTTATGATTTACTTGCAAAACGCTGGTTCGCATATGGCTACATTTATCCCTTCATCGAATTATTCTTCGGGCTGTCGATGATTCTCAATTTTTACACGTGGGAAATACTTTGGGTTGAAGTAATAGTTATGGCCTTTAGCGGATTGGGAGTTGCTGTAAAACTTTTAAGACATGAAAAATTCCAATGCGCATGCCTTGGAACATTTCTGAAAGTGCCATTAACAAAAATTACACTTATTGAGGATTTTGGAATGAGCTTCTTAGCCCTGGTTTTAATCGTGAGCGGGTAAGGGGAATCGGACCCCTGTGTCCTGATTGGCAACCAGGTGTACTACCATTGATGCTAGCTGATGATATATTAGCGAAGTGTTTGAAAAAAAACAATATCCTAGAAAGGGCTGGGTTTATCTACGAGGACGGGCTTCAGTGGGTTTGCTGGGCTCTATCTTTCTTAATCTTTCCTGCCATGAATCAACATTTCTTTGTGCTTGCGTCACCTGTTTACCAATCCCCGCAACTGTTTCTGCCACATGCCTTTTA
>DATLNW010000119.1:0-2837 GCA_035536575.1 Lysobacterales bacterium | reverse complement strand
TATCTCTTATCAAAGTATCCTAATGCCAAAATAGTTGGAGAGGAAACAGGAGGCTCAACTGCGCATGATTCTTTCTGGATAATTGACCCGATCGATGGAACCCGGATGTATGCCCGCGGAATTAATACATGGGCTGTTTTGATTTCGCGCTATGATAAGAATGAATTTAAAGTCGGCGTTTGCTACTTTCCCTGCCTCAACGAGATGTATTATGCTGAAAAAGGCAAAGGAGCCTATTTGAACAAAAAAAGATTAAACGTTTCCCAAACCAAACCCCTGGGGAATGCTTTAATAAATTCCGGAAATCCTCAGTACTATAAAAATAAACAAATTGTTATAGAGCTACTTGAGGAAAGCGCAGTCGTTAGAGGATATGAAACGACTTATGCGGATTGTCTTGTTGCAGCAGGCAAAATGGATGCATCAATTGATAATTATGCGCAGTTGTGGGACTTTGCTGCATTTGCGGTGATCATACCAGAAGCTGGCGGAAAAATAACCAACTATCAGGGAAAACCACTGTCAATTAAAGACCGTGGATTCATAGCAAGTAATGGGATAATTCATGATGAATTATTAAAGATTGTAAAAAAATACCTGTAAATGCTATTATTAATCTATGATTGATCTAAATAAAATAGATAAATCTAAATTTACAAATGCTCCCTATGTTAAAAAAGTAGACAAGCCCTGGGGTTATGAAATCCACTGGGTACCGGAAGGCCTCCCCTACATGGGGAAACTACTTCATATTGATGCCGGGAAAAGATTATCTATGCAAATACATGATCAAAAACAGGAAACTTATTGGTTGTTGGACGGCGAATGCAATCTGATTCTGGAAAATTCACAAGGTGAGCTAGATACTGTCCCTATGCAAAAAGGAGTAAGCTATACCACTCTACTTGGACAACGCCACCGCCATCAAGCTGTAACTGATTGCAATGTCATGGAGGCCTCAACTCCTGAGATGGGGACTACTTGGAGGCTTGAGGATGATTATAAAAGGCCTGATGAAACACCGGAGCAGAGAAAAAAAGAGAGGGGCGAGGAATGATTGATTTAAATAATAAGGAAGAGATTAAAAAAGTGGATCCACTTGATACGGCGGGTACAGTAGAAAAATTGGCAGAGCAATGCAAAGTCGCCTGGGAAGAAGTAAATTCTCTAAATATACCAAGGTTTGAAAATATCCAGAATATTGTTTTCTGCGGCATGGGTGCTTCGATGTATGGCGCAATGGTGCTGAAATCACTTCTCGGGCACAAAATGCCGCTTCCCACAGAAATTGTAAGTGATTATTTTTTACCGGGATACGTTAATGAGAACACACTGGTTGTACTGACAAGCTACTCAGGAACCACTGAGGAAGTTCTTTCCTGTGCACAGGACGCCCTCTCAAAAGGCGCGAAAATGGTTGTTCTTACCAAAGGCGGCGCTTTGGCTGACTTTGCAAAAGAGAATGATCTCCCCTCCTACATTTTTGACGGCAGATTAAATGCCGGAAATGTCCCCAGGCTTGGAACAGGATATTCTATACTCGGGCTGATCGGACTTTTAAATAAAACCGGAGCAATTACAATTGAAGATGAAAAGATTACAAATTCGCTGACAAAATTTGCAGAAAAGACTGAGGAAATCAAACTAAAGGCCCAAGCTGATTATGAATTATTTGCAAACAAGATACCTATTATATTTGGTGCTGAGCATTTGGCCGGCAATTCACAAATATTAAGAAATCAATTTAATGAAACGAGTAAGACCTTTTCATCATTCTTCCTAATTCCTGATCTCAATCATCATCTCATGGAAGGACTGCAATTCCCCACCGACTCTCCCTTAAAGTATATTGTTCTGAATTCACCCAATTACTCAGATAAAATCAAAAAAAGGGTTGATTTAACCGTTGATGTTGTGAAGCAAAATAACCGTGACATTATGGAATTTACAGCAACCGGCTCATCTGTCTATGAGGATTTTCTGGAAGTATTGCAATATGGTTGCTTCTTGACTCTATACTTGGGACTTTACTACAATCAAAACCCGGCAACCAACCCCTGGGTTGATTACTTCAAAAATAAGCTCGCTACCTAGCCTACCTGCGCCAATACCTTCTCAATCTGCGTTACATCCCCTATTACATATTTGACCCCTAATTCTTCAGCTTCTTTTTTATTTAGATGTCCTGTCAAAACTACAACTGGTGTCACATTTGCAGCTTGTGCCATTTGAACATCAGTCTTTGCATCCCCAACAAAAATCGTTTCCCTCTGATGCGCTTTCTGCTTATTCATAATCTTCGTTAGCATATAGGGATGCGGCTTATGCATTTCAGGATCATCTATGTTGTATGTGTACAGTATTTGGGAAAATACATCAGGAATGCTAAATTTTGGAAAAACTTCGTCTTTCAAAACGTGAGGATTGGCACCAGTGGCTATTGCCAATATATATTTTTTGCTAAGTCGCTCCAGTAACTCTCGCGATCCCTCAACTAAAGACAAATGATCAACATATATACCACTAAAGAACTTTTCCTCGTAAATCTTACATGCTTTATTAACGAGTTCGGGGTGCTCTTTGAGAAGCTCTTTTAATTCTTCTTTGTGAGGCTTACTCCACTTTGCTAGGATTCTTTTCTTCTCCTCTTCTGGCTCCAGATGAACCCCTACCCCTTTTAAGGCTTCGTGATAACATTTAAAATATCCCTCTTTCGACCCGAGCGTAAATACATCATCCCAATCAAAAACAATCAGCTTAATCACTACAAAAGTATAATCTAATTATCAAAAAACCTCAAATCCACCCTCACAGGGATGAAGTAGTCTCCGCACTTA
>DATLNW010000118.1:0-10288 GCA_035536575.1 Lysobacterales bacterium | reverse complement strand
TTCGTCAATACGGAATTTATCCACTATGACAGGAGGAAAGCTTTCATGCGGATTGAACCATATAAGTGACTGGTTTTTATTTTTTGCAATTTGTTGGAGTTCTTGAATTGCAGCTTTTGTAATATCTTCAACATGATTTATCCGCAAATCCAATTTTAGTGTCCCTTTTTCAATTCTTGATGCATTCAAAAGATTATCAACTAGATTACTAAGATTGGTAATACTATTTGATATTCTTTCCAAAAAATGTTTTTGTGTAGGACCCAATTTATCCGAGATTTCTTCCTTAAGAATTTCAGAATAACCTCTCAAAGCTGTAATAGGAGTTCTAAGCTCATGAGCTGCCATTGATACAAAGTCCACCTTCATATCTTCCAATTCACGTTCCTGAGTTATATCATGTATAGTTAAAATACATCCAAGGCCTGTTGTAAGCCCTTCTTTAATTTGCCCCACTTCCACATTCACATGTGATTCTTTATCTTTAGAAGATATTAGTTTTACATTAACTGCACTAAAAACAGTTCCTTCATGCGGCTCTGTTGGTATCGGGCAATAATTATCGTCTGAAATTTCAATATATTTTTTAGACTCGTCAAGTTGATAGAGCTTGAATACTTCGGTAATCAACTTGCCTATAGCTTCATCGGCACTAAATCCGGTTATACGTTCAGAAGCTTTATTAAAAATAACGATTCTTTTATGGAGGTCAACTGCTATCACAATGTCTTTTATATGGGATATGGTTATGGCAATTTTATTTCTCTCAGCAGCAATAATGCTTTTGTCATATTCCAAATTATTGAAAGCATGTTGTAAGTTGGCGGACATAATATTAAATGAGTTTGCCAGGTCTTCAATCTCATCACCAGTATTAATGGATACACGTTTGGAAAAATTGCCTGCACTTATTATCTTAAATCCTTTCTGGAGTTCTTCAATTGGCTCTATGATGCGAAGAATCAGCCAAATACTTAATACTGTTACTAAGACAAGGGTAAAAAGGAATACCACAATCGCGATTATTGTAATTTTAGCTGCATAACCTTGTGATAAGAGCTCATTAGCATTAGTCTGAGTATGCGAGAAATAATACCAACTGAGATTCATGATAATAAGCGATATTGCTGATATGAGGATATAAATAAGAGGAATCTTTATTGCTAGAGTAAGTTTGGGCAGGCGCATACAATTATCCTAGCATATTAGTTGCTTAACAATCCAATACTATAAAAAGACTTGTTATGATAGGGGCTTAGAGATTAACAGTAAGTCTGGAGCCTAAGTGGTAGGGTTAGGAGGAGTGATAGCATTTTCTGGTGCAATTTCTTTTACAGCTCTTCTTCTAATAAATGCAATCACAATAAAAATATAGGCCGGAAATGCAATAACAGATTCAATAAGTTCAATAAAGTCATCTGTGAGTGATAATATCTTCCAATTTTCTGTAAGTAATTCCCAAAAATGGATGAGCGAAAAAAGAGCGAAAGTGAATAATAGTGGTGTAATAATGAGGGCAAAGTTAGGTCCAATCTTTTTTCTAATACTAAACATGTAGAGCGATACTAAACCTGCCTGAGCAAACGCTATAAAATGTTGCAACCCAATGTTATCCCATATAAATCCTCCAAAAGTAGAGACGTATACTGAGTTAAGTTGCACAGCAGATGCAATCAGCGAAAGTGAAAAAATAAGTGAGATAAAGCCAAAATACACGGCACTTTTTCTCGAAACATTTGCGGCTTTGTTATTTGCAATTTGAAACAACTTTCTAGCACCAATATAGAATGAAAAAATAGCTATATAAAAGATAATGTGCCAGATCATCACTATCGCTGCATCATCAAGCTGAAAGACTTTAGTTATTACAAGCAGCAGAAATACCCTTATTAAACCCAATTGCAGCGTTCCAATTAAAAAATAAATAAGCGCTGTGTTGATTTCTGCCCTTTTGTATTCTCTCATTGCGAGATAAATCAGCACCATGGCAATGTCAATAAGTACAAAATTAGCAAGATCCAAAGCAAGCGGTAGGATACTACCGCCTGATTCTGCAATTTCCGTTCCAGTTGCAGAAGCAACATTGCTAAATAAGAAAGTCAGAATGATATTAATAATGAGAAATATACCTATCTTAGGCAACATAATCTTGGTCATTAATTAAAGCATATGGTGTTGCTGTCAGGTTGTCAAGTTATTATAAAGCCAAAGTTTTAGGTATCGGTTCTTTGTCGTTATCTTGTTCTATCCTCAAGCGTGGAATGTATTTGATCTGATGTATAGTTGGGAACTTCCGGATCATATCCTAGCATCTGTTTTGCTTTTGAAATATCAATATGATCTATTTCGTCAACAATGCTGAATGGTTCATACCACAGTTCTCCTGAATATTTGAGGGCCACGTCAATAGCTTGGGTTGCATTATTCATGCTGACGCTTGTTCCCAGGAACACTTTTCCTATCGGGCCAAATCGTAGTGCAATAGTTTGTATTTTCTTATTCAATCCATACCATGCCATAATTTGCTCAGCCATTACCTTGCTCATATGATATGAAAGATCAACATCCCGGCTGCTGAGTTGATTTGCAGTTATATATTGAGAAACAAATGGTTGATCTTCTTTTATTGGAGTTTTGAAAGGTACTCCTTTTTCAATGCCATAGATGGTGGTGGAGCTTGCATAAATTACTCTTTTAGCATTGTTTTCGACTGCAGCTTTCATAACATTGAGTGATCCCTCAACATTAATTTTGAAATATTCATCAAAGCTCTTTTCTTCAACAGGTTTGGGGATTGCTGCCAGATGGACAACTTGCTCAACCCCGAGCATTTTACGAGTAAGTGATTGGTTATCCAATATATCATCTCCATCCTGCAGATCATAACCAACGATTTCATAATCACTAGAATACTTTTTGACAAATTCAATTCCTAAATATCCTTTATTCCCAGTTACAAGTATTTTCATTATTTTGATAAATCTATTTCTTCCCTAATATCAATATAATTTCCGTCTTTATCGCCATCTTCATTTACCCAGAATTTTTCCGGAATTGCTTTGTAGAGGCGGATAGGTGTATCGCCCTGTACTTGTTCTATCTTCCAGAACGGTACTGGGCGTCTTGATTGGAGAAGATTATGAGCAAGTGCAATGTCTTCTGGATTTTCTAGCTCTTTTGCTTTTGCCTTTACATACACTCCTTTACCTGTTCCCGCCTCAACTGTCGAGTCATAGATAACGAGAAATATATTTTCATTGGCTCTAATATTTATAGAGTGTTGCGCGTGGCGGTGTGATCCCCAATAGAAGTTATAATTTTTATCAAAAGCACTAAAAACAGGGGAGTTATGAGGAGTTCCATCTTTTGAGACAGTGGCGATTGTTATGTAAAGTATTTGTTCTATTATTTTCTTTGCTCTTTGGATGTTCGAATTTTGCATATTTCTTTCAAGAAAAATTTACTGCAAGTTTAGGTAGTGGCATTTTTTTGCCTGCCCGTCCCTGCCTGCCGGCAGGCAGGTCTGGAGGGAACAGCTAGTCAGATAGGGTATCATACAGCCATACACATATTGTGTAATGTAATTACTTATGTAACTTTTGACTTTTTAAATTTAAAGGAAGTGTGAAATAAAATGTAGAACCTTTTCCTTTTGTACTTTCAACCCAGATCTTCCCTTTGTGTCTTTTTACTATTTCAGATGTGATATAAAGTCCTAGACCAAAGCCTTTCTTTCCATCATCGCTTTTTTCACTGACTTGAAAATATTTGTCAAAAACATGCTTCTGCTTAACTTGTGGTATTCCCCTACCAAAATCTTGTATGCTTACGGTTACAGTATTTTTATTGGTGTGTGACCGGACAATTATTTCTTTACCCTCAGGTGAGTATTTAATTGCGTTTGTGAGTAAATTTACCAACACTTGATCTATGCGGTCTTGATCCCCTATGATGGATTTCTTTATTTCACCAATCTTTTTAATCTGATGTGTCTTTGTCATGTATTGGAAATCAACGACAATTTTTTTAATCAATGCATCCAGGTCAAATTTCTTCTTTGCAAACACGAGCTTTCCTGCTTGAATTTTGCTCATGTCGAGAAAGTCGTTAATCAAATTAACTAATTTATCTGTTTGATTATCAATGTTCTTTAAAAAATATGCTTTCTTGGTATCATCAAAATCTGCTATTTTTTTTGCTAATATCTGTGTATACGCTTTTATTGAAGTTACAGGAGTTTTGAGCTCATGAGAAGCAATAGCGAAAAAGTCATCTTTTTGTTTTTCAATTAATTTATGTTGAGTTACATCTTCAATAGCAAGGAGAATTAGTTCAGTTTCATGTCCCTCAAGAACAATACGCCGCGCATTCAAAAGCATTATTTTCTTACCAAGGCCTTTGAATTCATGATTTACTTCAAAGTCATTGAATTGTGAGCTTTTGGGTAATATTTTTCTTAGCAATTTTTTAAGTTCCGGTATGTCCCATTGACCGTTACCCAGGTCAAATATCAATTTATTATATGTTTCCTTTTTTGTAACCTTAAATGTGTCAAAAAAGGATTTATTTGCAGTTTTGATGCGCAGATTTCCATCCAAAATAATCAGCGGCTCCCGCACAGTTTCAACAATTGCTTCGGCATATGCATATATTACAACTACATCTTCAACAGTTAAGTTCTCTATATTCTTAAGAAGTTCTGTGGCATCAGGAGTTTTTTCCAGTATTTTAGAGGGAATAATTTGACCACGCTTGTTTTTCATTTTCAACACATCAATTATGCTTAATATAGCAGAAGCCTTGTATAAATACAAGAGGTTTAGGTTGAAGAAGTAGTACAAATTTTTGGAAAGTGGCAGTATGACTGATGCACTTGATGGATTTATGATGATTAGAGCATTTTTTGCATATTTCTTTCAAGAAAACTTTACTGCAAGTTTGGATAATGGCATTTTTTCCACTTCTTGCCGCTTCTACACCAACACGGGTCGTTGCGGCTGAGTTTGGCTGCTGCTTTTGCGGTTTTTGGTTTGCTGGTATCTTCTGATATTTCACTTGCCGGTGTGTTTGTAATTATATTTTTAGGCTTTTTGAGTTGTGGAGTAACTTGTTGAGGCGATACAGCCTGATGACCTGGACCATCGTGTATCGAACCATCATCATGTGTGTGCTGCTGTTGCCCCTGGACCTGGATCTTATAAATTCTGTGAACTATATCATCATCAATCCCGGCCATCAATTGCTCAAACATTCTATACCCCTCATTTTTATATTCCACCAGTGGATCTTTCTGTGCGTATCCGCGGAGTCCGATGCCGCCTCTTAGATTGTCCATTGCGTCCAGATGGTTCATCCACAAATTATCAATAACTGAAAGCATTACAAATTTTTCAACCTGCCTGGCTACTTCTTCCCCAACTTGTTTTTCGCGTTGATCATACAAGTCACTGGCTATCTTAATAAGCATGTCAGTTTTTTCAGTTGTGTTATGAATTTGCTGAAGTTGCTTGACAAGTTGTTTTTTAGAAGCCTCATCAAAAGGAATGATTGTTGCAAAGTCGTCCATTATTTTTTCATTTAGAGATTCTGCAGGATTATTATTATTGGCGGCTGATGCCAAATTTACAATTGATGTGACTGCGTTATTAATTCTATTTACGACCTCATCTTTAAGTGAATAATTTTCATCTTTTGAATTCTCAAGAACTTTTCTTCTCATACCGTAGATAATTTCTCTTTGTTTGTTGAGAACATCATCATACTCAACTAAATGTTTTCTTGAGTCAAAGTTAAATCCTTCAACTTTCACCTGGGCATTTTCAATTGATTTGGAGACAAGCGGATGCTCAAGAGGAACGTCTTCGGGCATATTGAACTTTGTCATAATGCCTGCAATTCGATCCCCTCCAAAAAGACGCATAATTTCATCATCCAAAGCTACAAAAAAGCGTGAGTCGCCCGGATCTCCTTGTCGACCGGAGCGACCTCTTAGTTGGTTGTCAATTCTTCGTGATTCGTGGCGCTCGGTTCCTATCACATACAATCCTCCAAGATCCAGAACTTCCCTATGCTCCTTATCCCATTTTTTAAATTCAGCTGAATTGGGATTGGTAGTGCCGTCTTTATTCTTGGGTGTCTCGCCACCCATTACGATATCAACACCGCGTCCCGCCATGTTGGTTGCAACGGTCACAGCGCCTTTTTTACCGGCTTGTGCGATGATTTCAGCTTCTCTTATGTGATTTTTTGCATTTAGCAACTCAAACTTGATTTTTCTTCTTTTGAGATATTCTGCAACAATCTCGTTTTTTTCAATTGAAGTTGTACCGACAAGAACCGGTTGTCCTTTCTTGTGGACTCTTTCTATCTCAGATACAACAGCACTATACTTTGCGGGTGTTGTCTTGTAAACTGCATCTGATTGATCATTCCTCCTGAGGGGATTATTGGTCGGGATAACAACAACATCAAGCTTATAAATCTTTCTGAATTCCTCAGCCTCTGTAACAGCAGTACCTGTCATACCGGCCAATTTTTCATATAGTCTAAAGTAATTCTGAAGAGAAACAGTGGCAAGAGTTTTGGATTCTCTTTGAATCGGAACATTTTCTTTTGCCTCAATTGCCTGATGAATTCCCTCAGATAGTCTTCTTCCTTCCATAAGGCGTCCTGTGAACTCATCAACCAAAATTACCTGATTATCTTTAACTATATATTCTTTCTCCTTATGAAATAAGGTGCGGGCTTTGAGTGCTGCTTCAAGATGAAAAACGATATCAAAATCCTTTTCGTAAATATCTGAAACGCCATAAAGCTTTTCAACTTTTCCAATTCCATGATCAGTAAGGTGAGCAGTGCGCAATTTCTCATCAATCACAAAATCCGTGTCAGGGGTAAGCTTTTCTACAACTTTTGCGTATTCATAGTACCTTTGAGATGGTGCCTCATCAGGCGCTGAGATGATGTGGGGGGTACGGGCTTCATCAATAAGAACTGAGTCAACCTCATCAACAATTGCAAAATAATAACCTCTTTGTGCCAGCTGGTCAAGTTCTTGTGCCATGTTGTCTCTTAGATAATCAAATCCGAATTCTGAGTTGATACCGTAAGTAACGTCTGCCAGGTAAGCCTCCTTACGAGTTGCTGATTTGAGATGTAGCAGGCGGTAGTCAAAGGCTTTTTCATCACTGAATTCCGGATCGTAGATAAAAGATTCATTATTTATCATGGAGGATACGCTGACCCCAAGTAAATTAAATGCAGGTCCCATCCATCCGGCGTCACGTCTTGCCAGGTAGTCATTTACAGTAACCAAATGAACGCCTTTTCCTGTCAGGCTATGAAGATATAAAGCGGGGACTGCCGATAGGGTTTTCCCTTCTCCTGTTTTTTGCTCGGCAATTTTTCCCTGAGCGAGAACAGTTGCTGCCACCATTTGAACATCAAAGTGCCGCAGTCCAAGGGTCCTCATACTTGCTTCCCTCACCAATGCAAATGCTTCAGGCAAAATGGACTCAAGTGTTTCTCCTTTTTTAATTCTATCCTTAAATTCCTGCGTCTTTTTGGGGAAATCAGAGTCCTTTAGTTTTTTTGTTTTTGCTTCCAAAGAGTTGATTTGATCAACCAGCGGTTGGAGTTTGGAAACCTCTTTATTATTTGAATCGAAGAATTTATTTAAAATACCCAACATAGTTAAAATCCGAAATTCGAATATCGAAATTCGAAACAATTTTTAAAATACAAATTTTCAAACATCAAAACGTTTATTAGTTTTGGATTTTTGTCATTTGAATTTGTTTCTTATTTCGGACTTCGTGCTTCGAGTTTATCTCGATCTATCTTACCACAAATAGCCTTACGAAAAAACCCCTCACCAATTCCGGTGAGGGGTTTACCAATTGATCAGTTGGTAATGTTTTTAAAAACATTAACAGATCTCCTATTTCTTTTTCTTTTTTGCAGTTTTCTTAGCTGCTTTCTTTTTTGCTGGCATGTAAATCACCTCCCTTGTCTCGCTGAAGCTCGCGCGAAGTCGGACTTCAACATAATTTAGGATAATTTAATATTGTTATTAATGAATTAATTTGTCAAGAAATTTTCCTTGCTTCAAAATAGAGCGTTTAGGTTGCTAATGCAGTAAAAATCACAAACGTATTTTTTACTTATTTTGTTACATTTTGAAGTTATTTTTGAGGAACAAATTTATCTTTTCCAATATATTTTTTGAGGACCTCAGGAACTGTGACGCTTCCATCAACTTGTTGATAATTTTCCAGAATTGCAATTGGCGTTCGTGACATCGCAAAAGCAGTGCCATTTAGAACTTGAAGATATTTTTTTTCGTCTCCATCAAGGTATTTCATGTTAAGTCTTCTTGATTGAAAGTCTGTGACTGTTGAGACAGATGTCACTTCCCGGTATTTGTTTTGTCCAGGCATCCATGCTTCTATATCGTACTTTCTGGCAGCCGGAAACCCCAGGTCTCCGGTACACATTTTAACGACTTGATAGGGAATATCCAAAGCCTGAAACATCTTCTCTTCAAGGGATAATAAATAATCATTTTCACGATCGTCCTCACCTTCTGCGACAAAAGAAACCATTTCTATTTTGTTAAATTGATGATTGCGGAAAATCCCCCGTGTATCCTTCCCATAACTCCCAGCTTCTCTTCTAAATGACGCAGAGTAACCAACATACCTGCGGGGAAGATCTTTGAGATTTAAAACTTCATCCTTATGCATTGGTACCAAGCTCTGTTCGGCAGTCCCAACCAAAAATAAATCATTGTCCTTCAGAGTGAACATATCTTCTTCTCCGCCATTTTCCATATATCCTAGTCCTTGCATAACCTCACGCTTTACAAGTACGGGAGGAATTACCGGAATAAATCCCTCTTTTATTAAAAATTCAAGCGCAAATTGACTAAGCGCAAATTCCAGCAATACTAAGTCCCCAAGCCTATATGCAAATCTGGATCCTGAGACCTTTGCGGCTCTTTCCATATCAATTATTCCGAGTGCTTCACCTATCTCCAAATGATCCTTTGGAGTAAAAGAAAATTTAGTTGGTTCTTTATGTTTTCTTATAACTTCGTTTTCAGATTCATCTTTGCCCACTTTGACGTCCGGTTTTGAAGGATTTGGGATACTTAAAAGCAGACCTTCCAATTCTGTTTTAACCTCACCGAAAATCTTTTCTTCTTTTTCAAGCTGCCCGCGTACTTTTTTGCCTTTTTCTATTTGTTCAGGAGTTGGTTTACCTGTAATATTTTTTGTTAACGCGTTTCGCTCTTCCTGGAGTTTTTGGACGGATTGGCTAAGTATTTGTTTCTTCTTATCGATTTCCAGAATTTTTTTTATATCAATATCTACGCCTTTATTTTTTGCAGCATTTTGGACTAGTTCTGAATTTTCGCGAATGAATTTAATGTCTAACATACGAGGATTATATATCTTTTACAATAATGTGGTCAATTAAGAAGAATCATTTTTTTCTATTACTACGAAGTTCACGGCCGAAATAGAAAAGAGTAAGCACAGTTGCAATAATGGTAAGGGCTGTTCCAATTTCTATTCCTTTAATAAGATCATTTATCATAAAGTAGCTCCTCCAAGTAAATATAGAAACTTGAACTTAGTATAAATAGAACCAAAAGCTTTGTCAATGTCAGCAAGTCGTTGGTAAAACTTTCAATCATCAATGCAATCAATGTCGCGGCAGCAAGTTCGCCAAGCATTGTTCGTGAATACCTTAATACCGCATAAGCACGTCGTTTTCTTGGCATAGCAATTTTGAGTATAGCAGATACTTATTTAGATTTTTTTGGTGGGGATTTTTTTGCAGTTGTTTTTGGTTTTGCAGTTGTGGCCTTTTTTGCTTTTGGTGCCGTTTTGGTTTTTACTGCCGTTTTGGTTTTAGTTTTCTTCTCAGCAGTTTTGGTACTAGATTTTGTCTTAGCCGCGTTTGACGCGGATCCTGCAATTAGCTTGCTCAAAGATGATTTCATGCGGGCTGCCTTATTTTTGTGGATTATATTTTTCTTAACAGCTTTATCCATAGCTTTGAAAGCAGCACTTACTGACTTTGCATTCTTCTCTTCCTTTGCCTTTTTAACTGAAAGCTTAAATGCATTTTTTACTTTTTTGTTTCGGATTGTCCTTTTTTTATCCTGTTTGAGTTTTTTCTTTGCGTGTTTTAGTAATGGCATATCGGTATTTTAGCATGCTATACTTGTAAATACAACATTTAACAGTTAACACTTAACAATTTACAACGAAATTTTTAA
>DATLNW010000117.1:0-6539 GCA_035536575.1 Lysobacterales bacterium | reverse complement strand
AGTTTTACCAGATCCAACGTCTCCCTGAAGTAATCTATTCATTGGCTGATCAGTTGAGAGATCTAAGAGGATTTCATCAACTGCTTTGGTTTGCGAAGCAGTAAGTGTAAAAGGTAAAGACTTAATTAAGCTATTTAATTCCTTTCGGAACTTAGCTATCTCAAATTTGTGTCCTTTTTTCTTTTGCTTCCAATCCATGCGTTTTTTATGGCTTGCGAGCTGAAGAAGAAAAAGCTCATCAAAAGCGATCCTGGCCCTAGCACTTGTCGCCTCATCTAGCGATCTGGGAAAATGGACTTCTTTTATGGCTGTATTAAAATTCGGAAAATTGTTTCTATTAATCAATTCCTCAGGTAAATATTCCTTAAGCTCTGTCTCGTACTGGTTAATGATATTGTAGATTTGCCGTCTTAGCCATTTGGATGATATGCCTTTTGTTTCGGGATATATGGGAACGAGGCGCCCGGTATGCAGGGGATTTGAGGTTTTGTTATAAAGTATTTCATAATCTGGTGAACTGATAGAAAGTCCTTTTCTTGAAAGTTCTACCTTACCGGATATCGATACGTCCGCCTCAGTAAGCGTTTTTATCAGAAACGGTTGATTAAACCATGTTAACTCTATACTTCCTGTCTCGTCGACAATTGTCGCCTTCTGGAAAGTTTTGATTCGTCCTCCTCTAAGGTATTGATTTTTAATCTCTTGTACTTTTCCTTGTATAGTTACAGTCTCTCCTGCTTGCAACTGTCCTATTTTAGATACAAGAGAAAAATCATCATATCGGGTTGGAAGATGAAGGAGAAAATCTTCTAAAGTATAAATTTCAAGCTTTTCAAGCCTTGAAGCATACATTTTTAGGGACCTTCCACCCAGTGTGATTGAAGATTGCAAGTTCATAAACAAATTGTTGAATCGGGAAGTATGGTTTATTTTACCATGATTTCGAGTTATCTAGAAGAGGGTGAGGTACGGGAGAAATGTTGTCGCGATTAAAGCAAGAGAAACAACGATCATGATGATTTTCCATGCTGTTTTGTGTTTTCCAAAAGTCTCCATAGGTTTGTATTTAGTATAAAGTATTTTGTAATTAGAATAAAGAGTTATTTTTTAATTACAATTTTTCTAAGGCTTCTTCCTTTTTTTAAAATTCCTTCTGATATTATTGCTTCAGGATCTGTTATTTTTTTATCATTTAAACTTACCCCATTTTGTTCGATGAGTCTTTTAGCGTCTGATCTACTAACCGCAAGTCCTGTTTGAACTAAAACTTCAGAGGCAGTTAATCCACCAAGCAATGAAATAACTTCCATGTCAGTAGGCATTTCTTTTTGCTGGACAGTTTTTTCAAAATTTTTCTTGGCAGACTCTGCATCTTTTGAACTATGTAATTCTTTAACAATTTCAAACGCCAAGTCTTTTTTGATTACCATTGGACTTCCACCATTTTTTAATGAAGATTCTATCTGTGTAATTTTTTTCATTGGGATATTTGTTGCAAGAGTATAATATTGAATGATTAAATCATCGCTTATTGCCATGACCTTTGCGTACATATCTTCCGCTAAGTCTTCTAACCAAATTGCATTTCCCCAGGATTTACTCATTCTTCGTCCGTCTGTGCCTTCTAGTATGTCCAAAGTCATAATAAAGGATTCTTTATCCCTATTTAATTTTTGCAGCGTTCTTCCTGTTTGCATGTTGAATGTCTGTTCTGTGGCTCCAATTTGCAAATCGGTATCCATATAGTAATGATCATATCCTTGCATTACTGGGTATAATAATTCATGAAGCCCTACTCTTTTTCCATCATTTAATCTTTTTTTAACCAATTCGCGGCTTATGAAATCACCGACTGAGAAATTCTGACAAAGCCTAACAACATCGGAAAATGATAATTTGTCCAACCATTCACTATTGAATTTTACTTGCACTTTTGAAAAGTCCAGGACTTTACCAGCTTGTGCTTGGTAAGTTTTAAAATTCTCTTTGATTTCCTTGGAAGTAATTGCAGGTCTCTCAGCCTCCTTGTCCGAGTTATCCCCTATTAGTGTTGTAAAATCACCAATTAAAAAGGTAACATTGTGGCCCAGATCAGCTAATGCTTGAAGTTTTCTGAATGGTACAGTATGTCCTAAGGTTAGCTTTGGCGCTGTAGCATCAAATCCTGAATATATATTTAGTTTTTTCCCGCTGCGTAAGGCTTTTTCCAGTTCTTTTTTACCGGGGATTATATTTGCAACTCCTCTCGTCAGTAATTCTTCAATCTTGTCCATAATTATTTATAGTATAACATACAAATTTTACAATCAATTGATTTTCTCCTATAATAGATGTACCCCTTATGGATTATAGATCTAGACGAAGTAGGCTGCGTAGAAGAAGAAAATCATTTAATAACGCTTCAAAACTGCTTACCTACAACAAACTTTTAAGATTTGCTCTTTACGGGTTAATTGGTTTGATTGTAGCTATTCCACTTATGTTTTTGTGGTTCTCACGGGATCTGCCTACTCCCGGAAAACTCGTTTCTTCAAAATATAACGATGCAACTCGCATAACCGATAGGAAAGGTGAGCTTTTATATTCAGTCTATCAGGATGAGAACAGGTCGTATGTAAAATTGTCCCAGATCCCAATTAAGTTTCAGGAAGCAACAATTTCGATAGAAGATAAGGATTTTTATAAAAATAACGGTTTTTCGCCAATTGCTTATGTCAGGGTTGCCAGAAATGCAATTCTTGGAAAAGGACTTGCCGGAGGGTCGACGATTACCCAGCAGCTTGTCAAAAATGTTTTGTTGTCAAATGAGAGGAGTCTCCCCAGAAAAATAAAGGAGTTGATTCTTGCAGTTCAAGTCAACCAAAAATACAAAAAGCCGGAAATTCTTGAAATGTATCTGAACAATATTCCGTATGGCGGGACTGCAGTTGGTGTTGAGGCAGCGAGTCAGCAGTATTTTGGTAAAAAAGCAACAGAGTTGAATTTGGCAGAGTCAGCATTTCTTGCAGGACTCCCCCAAAGTCCGAGCCGCTATGCGCCGTTTACCGGTGGGAAGTCATACATAGGAAGAACTGAGGCAGTCCTTAAGCAAATGGTTGCGAATAAATACATATCAAAAAAAGAGTCTGAGAAAGCACTAACGGAAATAAAAAACTATAAATTCTCAGAACGTGATGAGGCGATAAAGGCCGCACATTTTGTTATGTATGTTAAGGAAATATTGGCAGACCAATTCGGGGAACAAGCTGTCACCAGTGGTGGCCTTCAGGTCACCACCTCTCTAAATTACGATATCCAGCAAAAAGCTGAGAAAATAGTAAGAGATGAGGTGGATAAACTCAAGTCTTACAAGGTTGGAAATGGAGCCGCAATTGTAGCAGATCCCAAGACTGGTGAAATTCTCGCAATGGTTGGATCACGCGACTATTTTGACCGGGAGAATGAGGGAAATTATAATGTATCAATACGCAATACCAGACAACCCGGATCCTCTATGAAGCCAATTATATATGCAGCGGCTCTTGAGAAGGGTTATACTGCATCAACTCTTTTAATGGATACCAAAACAGAATTTCCAGTAGCCGGAACCCCACCTATTTATTCACCAGTTAATTATGACGGAAGATTTAGGGGTCCAACTCAAGTGAGATTTGCACTTGGAAACTCAATTAATATCCCGGCCGTTAAAATGCTGGCCAAAGTCGGGATAGAGCCGGTGATGAGAAAAGCTTATGAAATGGGTATAAATAATTGGGAGCCAACAGCCAAAAACAGAGCAGGAGTTGGGCTCTCACTTGTTTTGGGAGGGCGTGAGACTTCACTGCTGGACGAGGTAACAGCTTATGGTGTATTTGCCAATAAAGGAGTGAAACAAGATCCTATCACTATCCTTAAAGTTACTGATCCAAAAGGAAAAGTACTTTTTGAGCGTAAAAAAACGGAAGGTAAAAGAGTCCTATCCGAGGAAGTTGCATTTATAATTTCTCACATACTTCTTGATAACAATGCTCGGTCGGCGGCTTTTGGTCCCAATTCTTTTTTAAATATTCCGGGAAAAACTGTTTCTGTCAAAACAGGAACAACTGATGAAAAACGTGACAACTGGACCTTTGGATATACTCCCTCAATTGTTGTAGGGGTGTGGGTTGGGAATAATGACAATACGCCAATGAACCAGGCAATAGCCAGTGGAATAACAGGGGCAAGCCCGATATGGAATCAAATTATGAGGGAAGTACTCAAGGGGAAATCGGATGAGCAATTTTTCAAGCCCGACAATGTAATCGCACTTCTTGTAGACAATTTCGGAGGAGGTCTTCCTCATGGCAGTCAACCAACTAGATCTGAATATTTTGTAAAGGGTACTGAGCCAACGGGTGAATCACCAATATATAAGAGCAAAGACGGACAGGATTATTTTGTATTTCAGGAAGACGATCCTGTGTCTGCGGATGGTCAGAACAGATGGCAAAAAGGAATAGACGCATGGATTGAGCAGTTCCATAAAGATGATAAAATGTATCACGCGCCTGATGAGGTGAAAAATCCCAAGCAGGAAGATAAAAAAGATGAGCCGACTGCAACACCTATCCCGGCAGTAAGCGGAGCCGCTGTTACCCCCACTCTCAACCCAGCTCCGTAATCAATTTTTATCTATTAAGACTCAGATTGACATCTTGTAAATTGTTACAGAAATGGATAACATAGAAAAATGTTAACAAAAAATGATATACAACAAATAAGAGAGGTAGTACGAGAAGAAGTAAAGGATGAAGTTAGCCAACAGCTGAAAGATCAACTAAAGCCATTAAGTAGAAAATTAAATAGAGTACAAAAAGATCTTTCTTACGTAATCGGAGACTACGATGAAAGAATTGTCCTTGCCCATAAAAGAATAGATAGAGTTGAAAAACATGTAGGATCACCTCAGACAGGATAAGTTTGGATCCGATCAGTAGCCTCGTCAGTTATTTTTTGTATATATATTTTTGCCAGAGATCCCGCAAGATGGGAAGAGTTAATGTTGAGAGAAAGAAGCCAATTGAAGGGATCAGAGCATTTGTCCACGGAGAAGAATTATTTAGAGTTCTCAATGTCGCACCCGCTGTAGCATAAGTAAGGCAGACCAATATTAATTTTCGGGTAAGGCTTGTCTCCCAAGCCTTATTTGTTTCCACCCTGCGGTTACGAGCCTTTAAGCTTTCAACTTCTTTTTTAAGTTCTTCAATCTCATTCATTTATTGCTTTAATCTCGCGGCGTGTTTGTCTTTGAGAGCTTTTAGAATTTTTTTTCTAATCTCCCCTACTTCTTCGGTCTTTAGATTTCTTTCCTTGCTTTGATAGACAACGTGGAATGTTCTTGTGTCTTTGTATTTATCAAGAACTGAGACATCTGCAATGAGTGTGCTTTGAGCTCTTATGGTTTTGATAAGCTCCCCTATTGATATATTTGCTGGCGCAATAATTGCCATGTCTTCAATCATTGGCGGGAATTTGGGTACTGGCACAAATATTTTTTCAGAAGCTTTCTTTGCAAGTAACGCTGAATAATCCATTTCAAAATAAACCCCTTCATCAATAAGCTCTATATGTTCTGTCGGATCTTCATCAATCCCTAAATCTTTATACAATCTTTCCAACAGTCCTTTTATCTCAAAAAAGCTTTTGTTATTTGCGATTCCTGCCAAATGATATTTTTCTCTTGCTTCGTTCAGGTTTTTTCCAAGGTAAACCTTACCAATTTCAAATAGATTTACTTTTGGGGACAGAAGCCTGTTTTGAAAAAGCGCCTTTTGTAAATTTATTTTAAGTGTTGGTCTGAGATATTCGTATTCGCGGCTGACAGGTGTATCGACTCGAAGTACATGTTCTGAACGTATGCCAACTTCTGATAAATCATTTTCGCTCACCAAATTATAAGAATAGATTTCTGAAAAACCTGCTCCTGATATAAGGTTTTTTACTTTTTGATCAGCTTGATAATCTTTAAAATAAGGAACTAGTTGAAGCGGAATTTGGCCGCTTGGCAGAGTTTTGGGGAAATTGTTGTATCCATAAATTCTTGCAACTTCCTCAATAAGGTCCTCCTCTATTTTTAGGTCATTTCTGTAGGTAGGTACAGTCGCTTCAACTATGTTGCCTTTTAATTGGGGTTGTAAATTTAACCGTTCCAGAATTTCCAGTACTTGTTTTTCCGGAATTTTAATACCAAGTATAAATTCCAGCCGGTCTAGTCTGAGTGACAGTTTCCAGGGAGTGAAATCCTCATCTTTTAAGTCAATCAACTCACTTGCTATTTCTCCTCCGGCAAGCTCGAGAATCAAATCAACTGTTCTTTTCAAAGCGTCAATAGTCCCTCCTCTATTTACATTACGTTCAAATATAGCGCTTGCATCAGAGCGGAGACTTAAAGCTTGTGATGCCTTGCGGATAAGAATGGGATCATCAACCTCAACAACTATGAAAACGGCTTTGGTGTCGTGGTATGTGCCACTATTTTTACCTCCTTTAATTCCGACCAAATCAAAAATCTCTTTGGT
>DATLNW010000116.1:0-3707 GCA_035536575.1 Lysobacterales bacterium | reverse complement strand
AAGAGCGTCCTTTTTATGTTTTCTGAGTAGCACAAATATTGTCAGTAAAATCGCACTGCCGATAAATATTTCTCCACCCAGAAAAGTAATAGATTTCATAATCTGAGTAAGAAAAGGGGAATGAAGATCCCGCATAAAATTCATAATGAGGGTGTCAAAGAAGATAATTTCCTTATCAATTACTTTATGAGTTAATTTAAGAAAAATATATAGACTACCTATCAAAGCACTGATACCTATAAAAATTTCCAAAGATAATTTTTCAGTATCTCTTCCACTTTTTGAAAAAAGAAAAATCTCAGAAAGTGTTTTTATGGCAGATTTGCCCATGTACTCAGTATAACATTTTTGCCTGTATGGTATAATTCCAGCATGAATTTGAAGAGATGGAAGCCTGTCAAGCCGCCGTTTGCGAAATACAAAAAGAAGGTTTTCGCAAAGGCCGCAAGTGTTACCGGATTTATATATCAGATAGGGGAAAGACCGATTCTTAGAATTAAGTCTGCGGAAGTTCCGGTAAGTAAAATCAGAACCGCAGTGATGCGAAAGAAGATTAAATACTTAAAAAGTTGTTTGGTTAAATATAGAAAGCTGACAGGGAATGGAAGGGGTATTGCTGCTGTTCAAGTAGGTATCGCTGATAGATTTGCAGTTGTGTATACACCTGAGAAATTGTTAATTATTATAAATCCAAAAATTACAAAAAAATCTGAAAATCTTTTGAAATATCCTGAAATGTGCATGAGTGCTGTTCCTGTAATTGTTCCCTTAGCCCGTCCCGCTTGGATCGAGTTTGATTATTATGACGAAACCGGAAGTTCTAAGCACTGGAATACAAAAGATGATACAAAGCCGGGGAGAATATTAAATAGAGTTTTCCAACATGAAATTGATCATCTGAACGGGATAATAAATGTAGACATCGTAAAATCTCCGAAGGAACTAATTCTCGAGTCAGATCCTGCGTTTTACAAAAACGCAAGGTTTGAAGAAGTTAAAAATTAAAACCCGGGGAAGTAGTCGGTGATGATTTGGGTTTTGGCAATTTCCAAACTTGCCAATATTTCTTTGTATGCTTGGATCATGGCATTGGGGCCTGAGATATAGAATTTTCTTTCTTTGTAATCCGGGACTTCTTCTCTGATCATCTGCTCGTTAATTCGCCCAGTTCTTCCATTCCAATTTTTTGGAGTATTTTCAGGTTTGGTTATTACATACAAGGTTTTGACACCGGTTGAATATCCTGCCTGATCAAATAAATCTTTATAAACAAAATCCGAGGGCGAGGCGCTCACATAGAAAAGTGTTAGATCTCTTTTTTGCTTGGTGTCCACCAGATATTTAATCATACTCCTAAATGGCGTGATGCCTATTCCACCGGCGATAAAAACCAATTTCTGAGTTGCATTTTCAGGCAACATAAAGTCTCCACTTAGGCTTCCAGCAAGTACTTTTGTCCCTTTATCAATTTTAAGAAGTGCTGTTTTGTAGCTTGAGTAGCCTTCTGATATTTTGACACCAAGCTGCAGCTTGTCTTCAGTAGGTGACGAGGCAATAGTAAAATACCTTCTATTACCTCTGAGATCAGGCCTCTTATGAGGCACAGTCCATTCCAAATATTGCCCAGGCGCGAAAGAGAGCTTCTCATCCGGCGTGAAACTAAATCCGTAAATGTCAGATGAAAGCTTTTTTATCTCTGATACGGCAAGTTGAAAATTGTGCTTTGGGTTAACAAAGAACGTAAAAATATTACCTATTATTAGGGCAAACTCAGGTGATGCGTATATCGGGCCGATCCGAAATTGAGCTCCGAATAGCACACCGGTTAAAAGACCATAAATCATCTGATATTTTTTAATGGAGGGAATTGTACGCGGCTCGGTGAGCATAACTGTTGCAAAAAATACCAAAGGCCATGAGGTAAAAGCTTCGATAATAAGCTCAGGACCACCCTGATTGTTGAGAATTCTAAAAGTAAGGACAGTAAGAAATGCAGTGATCAAAAATGAAAAAAATAAATGAAATTTTCTTATTTTTCTGACAATTAGCAATCCGAGTATTGCTGTAAATGGGAGTAGCATCGGTGTTGCAACCCACCATATGGCAACAGTCGCAGCATTAAATCCAAGAACAAAAACTGCAAGAGCAGCGGGATTGAAAATATGTTTTTTATGTTTTTGCAAAATATACTTTGACCCCATACTGATTACGCCCGCCAGTAGTAATCCAAATATTCCAGCAGTACTTTCTGCCGGCTGCATTATTAAAAAGAGGATAAGAGCTGTTATAAGACTTGATTCTTTATTTGATGGGACGTTAAATATCTTGGAAAAAATTAAATTTGCAACAAAGCATACAATAAGTAGAATAGCAACTGATTGAAGTAAGTGTGTACCGCTGTATGATATCATTCCAAAAAATCCCAAAATGATAGCAGCAGTACTTATAATTATCAGCGCGTTAAGCACCACAAAGTAAGTTGTATATTTGTTTAGAAAGTTATCTATGACATGTAAGAGTTTCATAAACTAAGTGTGTTTGTATTAGTATACAACCTTGATGGAAAATTGGAAGAGATTTCATAGGAGTAATCGTCAAACAATATCAAATACTCGAAATTGAATTTGGTTTGTAATTTTTCCCCTTTCTCAAAAAATAAACATGTCGTCATCCCATCTGCAAGAATTGCAGTATCAGCAACTGCCCAGGTGCTTAGAATATTTCTTGGGGAGGAAAGAGTATGTGGATTAATAATGTGATGAAATTTTCCCCAGTTACGTCTGTTGCCACTTGATGCGCAGATACTTTGATTATGGATATTTGCAACTCCTATTACTTTGGAGAAATCATTTGGATGTTCAAGGCCTACTTTGATTGATTGTTTGTGTGTGCTGTTTTGATATATATCGCCTCCGGCATTTATATAGAATTCTGTGAGTCCTTCATCTTTTATTAATCCCGCGACGATATCAACCAAATATCCTTTTCCGGCTGCACCAAAATCCAAAAGTACAGGGTGTTTAACTTCCAATTTAGGATGTTTGTAGTTCAGTGCATCATCCCACGATGGAGGATTGGAAAGTGATTTTGGTTTTAAAGAATAATCCGAATCATATCCTGCGTCTGAGAGTGCCTGGCCAATTAAAGGTGTGACGGCATGATTGGTTGCGTCGTAAAGGTTTTTATAAAAAGAAAAAAGCGCTTTCGCATCTTTGGGGAAAGTATATGTTCCCTTATTTAAAGATATTTCAGTTATGAAGGAATCTTTGCGGAATCTTGAATATGTCTTATCAAAGACTTCAATCCTTTTTTCTATTTTTTCAAAAAGTAATTGTTGCTTATCGGGAGTGAGTGAAGATTCTATTTCTATTTTCCAAGCAGTTCCAATTGCTTCAAAATCTAATTGAACTGTTTTCATTTATGATGTAACTAGCTTGCTTGCTCCTTAATTTCAACGAGAGCCTCGTTAAATCCTTTGGGTGAAAGCGATGAGCCGGAAACTGTCGTCAGTTCGGCATCATCGATATTTTTTCCGACGACCATTGGTCTGTAATTGGAGACAAATATACCCTGAAACTTTACTGTTGTTGGGCGGGTTGCCCTGGACTGCACATCAGCATCAGTTATAATTCCGTCTTTGAGTGTAATTTTCACACCTAGGTTCTCAGAGCCACCTGGAGACATGTAGTCTCCGGTTGCTGAGTATG
>DATLNW010000115.1:0-3175 GCA_035536575.1 Lysobacterales bacterium | reverse complement strand
TAGGGCAAAAGAGCATCCTGCTGAGCCTTGTTCCAGCGGTGAATCTCATCAATAAAAAGAATAGTTCTTTTTTTATTTTTTAAAGATATTTCAGCTAAGGCGATAATCTTTCTGAGATCTGCTTTTCCTGTTTCTACTGCTGAGAGATGATGAAAGTCAGCATTTGTGGCCTTGGCAATTAGATGTCCCAGTGTTGTTTTACCTGATCCCGGGGGTCCCCAGAAAATCATTGAAGACAACTGTTTGCTCTCAAGCATTTTGCGCAGAACCTTATCTTTTCCCACTAGATCAACTTGTCCTACAAATTCTTCAAAATTTTGAGGCCGCATTCTGTATGCGAGGTTCATAGTGGGGATATTGTAGCACACGCTAAGAATTAAGAAGCAACCTGCCTGCCGGCAGGCAGGGAATTAAGAATTAAGGTTTTGATTTGTATTTATCCTTTAATTAGTATTCCGGCGAGAACTGCTAGAGCTCCTGCGAAAAGCTTGCGGCCGATTCCATCTCGTTCTTTGAGAAATATTGTTCCCAAAATAACTGCAAATAAAGCTTGTGATGTCAATAAAATAACTACGATACCAGGGTCCGGAGCGAATCTATATGCAAAATAAGAAAAAATGAAATAAATAATACTGGTTGAGCTTGCAAATAATAAAACTTTTAACGCAACATGAACGTTTTTCTTTATGATTTTTATTTCCTCATTAATTTTTGAAATATAAGTTATGCCTAGAATTAAAGTAGAGCCGAGGTATGCAATAAGTAAATACCCTCCTGCGCTCATCGTTTTTGCCATCTCCGCACTTGTTACTTGAAAAGCTGCAAAAAGAGCTGTTGAGACAATAATGTATAAAACACCTTTATTTATTCGAACTGATTTGTTCGAATATTGAGCAAGAATAATGGCTAAAAGAAGAATAAAAATTCCAAAAAGTTGCTGTGGGGAAAGCTTGCTGTTTAGGAAAATTATGGAAAGTATGGTTCCCCAAATAAGAATTGACGAAAAAGCTATCTGGCTTGTACCGGCATCCAATGTTTCCATACCTTTGTAATACAACACGTTCGCAAAAGCGAGTGAAGAAAACATTATGATGGAAATCAGCCAAACAGAGGAAATACCTTCAAAAGATATACCTCCAATAAAAGGACTTACTACCGATGTGATTGGAGTAGCTACAAGCATTAATAAAAATGATTGTGTTTTGGGAGATGCGTCAATGTTGGAGCTTAAAACTTTTGTTGCAATGCCATATATTGCCCGGAATAAAATAGCCAGAATAGTAAGAAGAAGCCAGTCCACAAATTTGATTATACCAAATTGAGTAACGTGTTCTCGATGGCAAAGCGCGGGTTTACATTGGTCGTTTTGAGGATAGTATGGAGCTCTTGGAAGGATTTGATAACAATAAGAGTATCAAGAGTACCACGAGTATCACGGGTACCACGGGCTTCAGTTAGGATTTTTTCCCTGAGAAGTAAAATTAATTTCCCAATCCATTCAATGGCTTTGTCCTTATCCTTTGCCAGATTTTCGGCTTTTTTGAGTCTCTTCCCTACCTTCATTGTTGAAAGATTGTCTATAAACTCTTCAAATTCTATTTTTTCCTCCGGATTGAGTTTCAAATTTTCCGCGGATAGTGTCACGAGTTTACAACGGGAAAGTATGGTTGGAAGAAGTGCTTCTATGTTTGCAACGCTTAATACTATAATAGTATGGTTCGGTGGCTCCTCAAGTACCTTCAGTAGCGCGTTTTGTGCCTCAACTGTCAGGAAATCTGCGTCTTCAATTATGATCGTTTTTCTTTCTGATTGGATAGGTTTTAAAAATATTTTAACCTGTAGATTTTTTATTTCATCAATTCCAATGCTATTTTGATTTTTTGATGATTCCAGACCCACAAATGTGATATCGAATTTATCAACGCCTTCGTTTTGGAGAAAATCATTTATGTATATTTCCCTTTTTTTCTTATCACTTGATGCAACAATAAAACTTGTCATAAATATGCGGATATTATACACTAATTCTAATGCCCGATAATCAACAAAATCCACAATCTACACAAAGTACGAATACGCCTGTATCTCCGGAGACAAAATCAGTTGTTGATATTCTTTATTCTCAAAAAGAAATATCCAAAGAACAATATGACGAGGTTCATGTAAAAAGCGCATCAACCGGCAAGTCAACGACTGAGGTATTAAAGGATTTAAAAATTGTCACAGATGACAAAATTTCCAGAGCTCTTGCGCAATTTGTGGGTATTGATTACATTGATTTGGCAACTGTTTCATTCTCGCCTCAGGCGTTGGGCTTACTACCCCAGGAGAACATCGAGCGGTTTTCCTTAATCCCCTTTTTCTATGATGAAAAGTTAAAAACTCTCTCAATTGCCATGAGTAATCCATTGGATTTGGATTCGGTGGCATTTGTAAGACAAAAAACGGGGCTTAATATCAAAGTATTTGCAGCAAGCCCAAGTGAGGTAAAAAAAGCAACGGAGCAGCAATATAAGCAAGGGTTGCAGGGTGTAGTTGGTGAGGCAATCAAGGAGACAGAAGAATTTACAAATAAACACACAGTTGACAGTAAGCAAATAGCCCAGATAATAACAGATGCACCAATTGCCAAGATAGTCTCAACGATTTTGGAATATGCTGTTAACTCAAGGGCCTCAGATGTGCATATTGAGCCTCAGGATGACCGGGTCCGTGTCCGATATAGAATTGATGGAATCTTATATGATAAGTTAAGCCTCCCACGGGACGTTGAAGAGCAGTTGATATCACGTATAAAAATACTTGCTGAGTTGAAAATTGATGAAAGAAGAATTCCCCAGGACGGGCGGTTGAATTTCAAGGTCGAGAAAGATGAGGTAGATTTGCGTGTCTCAACAATACCAACTGTCAAAGGCGAAAAAATAGAATTGAGACTACTTCGCAAAAGTGGTGGTGTTCCCACTCTTCCGGATTTGGGTCTGAACGGCACGGCTCTTAAAAATCTGGAAACAGCGACACTTCGGGCGCATGGAATTATTTTGGTTTGTGGACCAACAGGATCGGGCAAGACTACGACTTTGTACTCTGTTTTGTCGCGTTTGAATACAACGCGTATAAATATTATGTCCCTTGAAGATCCTGTGGAGTATGAAATTCCTGGGGTAAATCAGGTCCA
>DATLNW010000114.1:0-6819 GCA_035536575.1 Lysobacterales bacterium | reverse complement strand
TTCCTCTGGATAACTTTGAAACAAATCTCTCTGCAATACGGGAAATTTCTATCATTGAAGATGTATATCAAAATGAAAACAAGGAGTTCATGAAATACAGATTGAAATTTATTCTACCAGACGGGGAGAAGAGTTCATTATTCGCATTTACTACCTACGGGAGAGCCCAAGAAATAGTTGAGTTAATCAAAAATTCCTAATTTATAATTTATGGTAACTGAAAAATCACTTTGTAAAAATTGCGGGTCAGAATTGATAATCAAACAAACCCGCCGGACTCCTGAGCAACTGAAAAAATCCTACTACTACACCGCTTATTACTATTGCTCCAACTGCCACAAACTCTACCACGATGATAAATTTAAAGTAGTAAATACTCCGGATGAAACATTGTTTGCCCGTGATACTCGTGGTACCCTTGATACTCTTGATACCCGCCCTACTGTCCACATCTGGACTGATGGCGCTTGTACCCGCAACGGCTATGATGGGGCGCGCGCTGCCTGGGCCTTTGTAAGCGGAAAGACAGAAAAAGCTGATTTCGTACACGGCAAGCAGACCAATAACACAGCTGAGGCTTTTGCGATTTATCATGCACTTCTGTGGGCAGCTGAGGAGAAGCATAAGGCTGTAAAAATCTACTCAGACAGCCAGATAACTCTTAATAATCTTAAGAAGTCACCGGATAGGATTAAGGAAAATCGGGAAATTTTTCAACTGATAGAAGATCTGATATCAGCCAATGGCTTATCAGTGGACTATGAAAAAGTTCCGGCTCATGCTGATAATATCAACAACAACCGCGCAGACCGCCTCGCCAATGGGTTGGTAGGTATCAAGAACAATTAGGACTTAACAATTCACAATTAACTCTGCAGAATAATATAAAATCCCTATTGTTAAATGTTAACTGTCAAATGTAAATTGTTACGGTACGCTCTTATCTACCTCTGACTTGATTTATAAACTTCAAACGTTTATTATCTTATTGTTCGAGCGAAGTCGACCTGCCTGCCGGCAGGCAGGGAACCCGTCATTCTGGACGTATCCAGAATCTCTTCTCGATTCACTTCGTTCACTCGAAGAATATATGAAAAACCTATTCTTTTCTTTCTTAGTCAAAACCCTACCCGCCCAGACCGCCTACGCGCATTGCGATCTTCCTTGTGGAGTTTATGATCCAGCTCAAGCTAGGATTGAGGCAGAAAGCGTTATGAAAATCATGGAAAAATACGCTGGGTTTCATGATGAACACGACAAAATGCGGGCGATTATTATAAAAGAGCAACGCGCAGAACTCGTAAAACACCATCTTTGGGTACTCTGGACTGATTATTTCAAACCCGAACACCTTGAAAAATTCCCAAATCTGCACGATCTTTTCTGGCGCGCAACCAAACAGGCAGGACAGACCAAAAAGTCAGTAGATCCTGCAGAGGGACAAAAACTTCTCGATTTGATAGCAGAGATTGATGTTATTTTTAAGAAGACAAAACAAGCAACCAAATAGACACTCTCATTGTCATCCCCGACCCCGATCGGGGATCCATAGATTCCCGCCTGCGCGGGAATGACAGAATACAATGTTATTTATAAAAAAGTTTCTTACGCTTTCCCCTATTTATAAATACATAATCTCAGGACACAGCATGTCCCCTGCTTTACTACCTGGCCAGAGTGTTTTGGTAAACCGCCTATCCTACATTTTTTTCCAACCCAAAACCGGAGAACTTATTGCAGTAAAAGATCCGCGGGATAAAAAGATTTTGATAAAAAGGATTAGTAAAATTAAGGATGGAAAATATTTCGTTCTTGGAGATAATGAAAAACAAAGTACTGATAGCAGAAGTTTTGGCTGGACCTCCAAAAATGATATCATTGGAAAAGTCGTCTTTCCGTAAGGTATCAAGAGTATCACAAGTATCACGAGTACCACGTGCTTTTTATTTTCGTTTCCCGTGATACCTGTGGTACCCGTGGTACTTTTAACTAAAATATGTTCATTTTTCTCACTTTCACTTTAACAATAATCCTGCTTTTCCTGCTTCTCTCTATGGTCTGGCCGCCTGATAGTCCATGGTCCCCGTGGTGGAGAACCTCCAAAAAGATTTCCAAAATCATGTGCCGACTTGCCAAAATTGATAAAAATGACGTTATCTATGATCTGGGATCAGGTGATGGTCAGGCACTCATAACAGCCTCCAAATTGGGTGCACGTGGGGTGGGAATTGAGATCGATCCGATCAGAGTTTGGGTCTCCAAAATCTGGCTAAATATCAGTAGTAAATCAGAAAAGATAAAGATCGTAAGAAAAAACTTTTTTGAAGTCGATCTATCCAACGCGACAGTCATCTTTGCCTATCTCGTCCCCAAAACCCTGGCGCGTCTCAAGCCGAAGTTCCTCAAAGAATTAAAACCCGGGACAAGAATCGTAACATTCGTCTACAAAATCGATTTGCCGCTTGTCGCAAGTGACAAAAAAAACGAAGTCTACGTTTTCGAGATACCTAAACGCTATTCGCCTCTGAGCGGCAGCCTTGATCGAAACCGAAAAGTATGACTCCCGCAAGGCTGGATAGTACGTTGTCCAAAATCATAAAATGAGAAATTTAATCATAAGACAATTAAAAGAAATTGAAGATAAGGAAAATATCAAAATATTATATGCTGTTGAGTCCGGCAGTCGCGCCTGGGGATTTTCATCTAAAGATAGTGATTTTGATGTAAGGTTTATCTATACCCACTCATTGGATTGGTACCTTTCTATTGAAGAAAAAAGAGATGTCATTGAACTCCCAATATCAAATGCTCTAGATATTACTGGCTGGGACGTAAAAAAAACCTTAAAATTGTTTAGCAATTCCAATCCGCCGCTCTTTGAATGGCTTCACTCCCCAACCATATATCTTGAGCAGGGTAATTTTGCCCAAAAATTGAGAGACTTGATTCCCGTATTTTATTCACCCAATGCCTGTTTACATCATTATCTGCATATGGCAGAAGGAAACTATAGAGAATACTTAAAAGGCGAGCTGGTAAGAATCAAAAAATATTTTTATGTGCTCCGGCCAATACTTGCGTGCATGTGGATTGAAACAAGAAAGATTATTCCTCCAATGGAATTTGACAAATTACTTCATGCGCAAAAACTTGATAAAGAACTTGTAACTGAAATTGAATCGTTGCTATTAAAAAAAGGGGCGGGAGAAGAGTTACATGTAGAGAAGAAAATTGAAATTATTAACAATTTTTTAGAGGATAAGTTGGCGCATTTTGAACAGGCTACAAAAGGCATGAAAGCAAAAAAGCATACAAATATTCAAATTCTAGACAACCTCTTCAGAGACTTGGTCAGTAAATAGAATTGTATTTTATAGACTGTTAGTCTATACTAAACAAGTTATGAGTATTAAGCAAAAAATAACAAACTCACGTAACGAAAGCAAAAGTGTTGTTCAAGAAATAAGAGTACCTCGAAAACGCGCAAATCTATTATTGTCACTTTCTGGGATTTTTAAAGGCCCAAGAGATACATCGAGCAACAAAAAGAAATACGCTTACTAGAGACAAATGCCCGATTCCACAAATAATATTATCTTCATTGATACATCAGCAATAGCCGCGATCATGAATAAAAATGATCAGTTTCATAAAAAAGCAATTACATTTTATAATAAGATTTTGGAGGCAGAATATAGCTTGGTTTTAACAAACTTTATCATCGCTGAAACACATGCTCTTCTTCTTAAGAATACTCACGACAGTAGCTTGGGACTTAAATGGTTAGGCGAGGCTGCTTATCAAGCTTTTCATGTAATCCGTCCGGACGAAACAGATGAGAAAGAAGCTATAAAGCTGCTTACTAAATACGATGATAAAGCATGGAGCTTAACAGACGCGCTGAGTTTTCGTATTATGGAAAAGTTTTCAATAGCTTACTACTTCTCTTTTGATGGTGACTTCAAACAAATTGGTAAGTTCCTGGATATTACTGATTACTTAGACAAGAATTAAGCTAATTCCTTTCAGGGTCAAAATAGTCTTCAATCGCCTGCATTTTCTTCTCCAGAATAAAATAGCGTCTGGAAAGCTTGTCAAATATTGACATGAATTTATCAAGCTTTGTTTCAATTTTGTTTAAACCTTTTTTGTCCGCGATATTTGACTCAATGCTATCAAGCCTTTTTTCGATGCGTTGTAAACCTACATGAAGATCTTTAAGTAATGCTTTATATTCTTTCCGGAACAGCCTCTCAAGCTGCACAATGTCTTTCTCGGTTAACATGCTACAATTATAACAGTTTTGCAGAGCAAACGAGGTCTACGTTTTCGAGGTGCCGAAGAAATTATCTGTTAAGTAAAAGTTTCAGAACAGCGACGTTCTGCATTGGAGTCCCGGTACTTCGGTAAATCGTGTAGAGCGCATTTGGATTCAGTGAAAATTTATTTTCAAAAAGATCTTTGAGAATACCAATCTTTCTTACATCAGCTATTTCTTTATCTATGGCTACTTGTAGCTCTTTTGCTACAATCGGTGTTGAGTCCAAATCCATCAGCACATTTGCTCTACTGGTATCATAAAATCCGTACTCTACCTCACCTTTTTCAGAACTAGAAACAAATGTTGTAATCAGCACCCCCTTCTTTAGCAATTTTTTATGCTCTTCTGTTAAGACAGGCTCTTGAGAACTTGTATGACAAAAAATAAAATCGTACTTTCCAATATTATCCAGCTCTGCAAATCGTGTATTTATATTTAGCTTCTTGCACGCATCACCGAATTCCTTTGAATCCTTTGTTTGATTATAAAAATCGACCTGATCCAATTCCGGAAAAAATTCTTTAAGTCCTTTTATTGATTCTATTGCGATTTTTCCTGTTCCAATATAAAGAATGCTCTTATCTTTCAAATCTGTGTTACCAACTGACTGAACTACAAGGGTATCCATCAATCCTGTTCTTACACTGGTATAGTGAGAGAAATCAGTATTTAGAATCAATTCGCCATTTTCAAAAACAAGTGCTTGCTCCGGAGCTTTTTCTGTTACTAAATCAAACGGGCTACATACGGTATAAAATGTTGGAGGCTTATCTCCCCTGGACTCAAAAATAACAAATATAAAATAGTCTCCAAGAAATTTATTGCCTGTTTTGAACTCCTCTACATGCTTGAACATCTTATACTGATCCTGGTTTATAAAAACATCCTTAATTTTTGCAGCGAGTTCTTTATAGGAAAAAGGTTGATTCACATTCTGATTATAACAGAGTAGCTATGCTGCTGTTTGAATTGTTTCGGCTAAATTCCTTGCTCCATCAGACCAGGGATCAACCTCACTTATCACCCCTTCTTCGTTGAAGTAAACCACTACAACGGAAGGCTCTTCTTCTAAAATTTCAAAAAGTTTTTTAACTCTTTCTTGCTGAGATTTATAATGCTCAGGCAAGACCGTTATCACAGCAGGTGCGATCTGTAATCTTTTTTGATACAAGGTTAAATCAAGTACCTCACAGCTTGGGTAATCAGGGTCATATGGCTCATTATCTTTTCCAAATAACTTTATAGAGTGTGGTTCCCCATTTTCTTTGTATTTTAATTTTCTACCATCTTCTGATAATGTATATTTATCGCTTTTGGAAACATATTCTTTTATACGATCAGCAACATGCCTTGCAGGATCCTCTAGCTCACTTTCTCTAAACATTAAGTGCGGTGTATATCCCGAATCATAAATTTGTTGAGTTGTGACACCAATAGTACGCGCCACCACCATTCCTTCATTTTCCTTACCACTCCAATAGCTCATTAGAGCAGTATCGTCAGCAAACAGGGACTTCCCAGAAGTAATTCCTTTTTCCTCCAAAATTTTTATTAATCCCTGAGCCACTCTAATTCCTTGAAGTATATGAGGCCCTTGTACAATTTCCCCTGGTCCACCTTCAGGATAATTTACGTCTGGATAGCCTTGATACACTCTTTCACGTGAATAAAAATGCCCCGCTTCTATGTCGACATGATGTGGTGGTCCTTCGCTAGACATACATTTAATATACTAAAAACACCTTAGTAGATTCAGGCGGTTTTCGGCTCCTTCCATCTGGACAGGAAAACTCTTGATAAGCTTGCATGACTTTTTGACTTGCTCCTTATCAAAAATCTCATCAACTACTTGCTCCTCTACTCCCTGCATCGGATAAGAATATCCATGTGTTACAATAATTGCTTTTTGATAAATAGCATCTGCTGTCATTTTTTTACTATTCAAAATACCTTTCCTAAAAATGTTTGAGTTGGTATCTATAATACCGTTCAAAAGCGGAACGCCTGTTGAGTGCGAGAGAGAAGGCGTAATATCATTTACCCCGTATAGTACTTTTGGATTTTCTTTTTTGATAGCATCGGTAATCTCTACAAGGTTTACTTTCTGCAAATCCATAAATCCTGCTGTGTATGTTATCAAGCTATAGAGTAAAAATGGTATTAAAATAGTGGGTAGGATTGCTTTCTGGAGATCAAAATTCCTCTGAATTGAACTGTAAAACTCAGGAAATGATAGAACCAGAAAAGGTATCAGGAAATTCAGATAAAGATAATAGATGTCCTGATAGAGAAAGAAAAAAAGTATTCCAAAAACAGAAAGTAGGCCCAGGAATTTGTTTCTCTTAATATTTACCAAACTGAAAATCAAAAGCACAAAAAGGATAAAATCATGAGTTATAAAAAACCATACAATATTGCTTTTCCCAATTCCCTGCGAGCGGTTCAAAGAATATTCAAACACGTTTTTTATGAAATCAGGAAATGCAAAAATAATAGTC
>DATLNW010000113.1:0-7463 GCA_035536575.1 Lysobacterales bacterium | reverse complement strand
CGCTATTCGCGTGACAAAACCCCGATCATTACAACTCCGGATACTCCTTTCACGCCTGGTAAAATGTTTGATTTTTGGGTATCCGAAAATCCTCAAGCTACTATCTTTGCAACCGGATATATCCTCTATTACGCGCTGGTTGCTGCCAAAGAGTTGGGAGATGAAGGAATAAATACAACAGTTGTGAATGCTTCAACTATTAAGCCATTGGACATAGAAGGCATACTAAATTACACCAATCAAACAGGCGCAGTGGTGACAGCTGAGGATCATCAGGTGATGGGTGGGATGGGAAGTGCGATTGCAGAGGCGCTTGCTGCGCATAATCCCCTCCCCGTTGAATTTATAGGTCTTCAAAACACATTTGCCGAAACAGGAACTCCCGCAGATCTTATTAAAAAATACGGCATGGACACAAATGCAATCAAAGAAGCAGTCAAGAGAGTGATAAAAAGAAAGGGTTAAGGGTAAAGCGTTAAGGGGGAAGTAAAAGTCTTTACCCTTTACGCTTCACGCTTTCCCCTAAAATTATGAATCCTGCCCTAATCGATGAACTAAAATCTGTATTTAAAGGCGATGTTGAGACTGATGAAGAAACACTTGCCAAGTATTCTCATGATGCGAGTATTTTTGAGATCAAGCCTCAAGTTGTTGTATTTCCAAAAGATGAAAAAGATGTAGAGGCCTTAGTAAGATTTGCAGCCAAAAATAAATTGGACAATCCGGGTCTGCATCTTACAGCCCGTGCAGCCAGTACCTGCATGTCAGGTGGAGGTCTAAGCACCTCAATAGTCGTTGCATTTCAAAAATACTTTAATCACAAACCCAAAGTAGTTGGTAGTATCGCCACAACACAACCCGGTGTATTCTACCGCGACTTTGAGAAGGAAACGTTAAAACATGGTCTTATCTTCCCCTCTTATCCATCATCCCGTGAAATATGTGCAATAGGAGGCATTGTAAATAACAATTCAGGTGGTGAAAAGTCCCTCCAGTACGGCAAGACTGAGGATTATGTGACTGAGCTGAAAATGGTCCTCTCAAATGGCAATGAATATGTGATCAAACCTTTAAACGAGTCTGAATTAAACAAAAAAATGGAGAAGGGAGATTTTGAGGGAGAAGTATACAAGAAGATTTATAAACTAATAACTGATAACTACGAACTAATAACAAAAGCAAAGCCTGATGTCTCCAAAAATTCAGCAGGCTACTACTTATGGAATGTCTATGACAAAGAGAAAAAGATATTTGATTTGTGTCGACTTTTTGTCGGCGCACAGGGAACACTTGGGCTTATGACACAGGCCAAGTTAAAACTCGTTCCTACCAAAAAACACACAGAGATGATGATTATTCTCCTGCATGATTTCGCACATCTACCGGAAATTATCAATACAGTTCTTCCTCTGGAACCTGAGAGCTTTGAAGCGTATGATGACAAGACTCTTAAGCTTGCCATAAAATATTTTCCTGAATTTGCAGAAAAACTGGGCGCAACACCCAAAAAGAATCCCCTAAAGTTCCTGCCGGGGCTTATGGGTATGAAATCAGAGAAATTACCAAAATTGGTCATGCAGGTGGTATTTGCAGACAATGAGCTGGAAAATCTAAAGAAAAAAATTGAAGAGCTTACTACCAGACTCGCTCCACTCCATCCGACAACCAAGATCGCAATTGATGATGAAGAGAAGGAATACTGGCAGATCAGAAGGGATAGTTTTGGACTTCTTAGAAAACACGTCCAGGATATGTACTCCTCCCCTTTTATCGATGATATTGTCGTAAAACCGGAATATCTGCCTGAATTCCTGCCGCAATTTGATGCAGTTCTTGCGAAATATCCATCAGTCATAGGAACTTTTGCAGGACATGTCGGGAATGGCAATTTTCATTTCATTCCTCTTGTCAAATTGACTGATCCGCGTGAGGTACATCTCATTCCCCGGATCTGTCAGGAAGTTTTTGAACTCGTGACAAAATATAAAGGCTCAACTAGTGGCGAACACAACGACGGCTGGATAAGAACTCCCTATCTTTACCTGCAGTATGACAAAAAAATTCTCGATCTTTTTGAAGAGACCAAAAAAATCTTTGATCCTGAGGGGATATTCAACCCTCACAAAAAAGTAAATGGAGACTTGGAATACGCCATGAAACACATCAGGACGAGTTGGTAGAAGTTAACACAGGCGGCTCCTTACTAATAACTTCATTGGTGTTCGCGGGAACAAAATGCCTAACAAGCATTGGAGCAAAGGGAACCCCTAACGCCTTAAGTGCTGCTACTCTATGACGACCTTGCTTATCAATATAATATTCATCGCCTACTTTTCGTATATTTATCGGATCGTATGGTCCGGTTATGTCCAATCTACCCCTCTGTATACCCCGTACAATGCTATACACCCTCTCGATCCCCCGGTTACTTGCTTGACTAACATTTGCCCAATTTTCTATACCTACTCCTCCAATTATTTTATCTACGGGAACAAACTCAGGTATTTCAAGAGTTTCAATTAAGCCTTCCTCTCTTGGGCGCGCTTCGCCTTTTAAACCCTTTAATTTCTCATACAATACTCTAATGCTCGGGACATGGTCAGTAACCAATTCTCCAATGGGAAACAATTTTCTTTTGCCATCCTCTCCTGGCTGAAAATAGTCCATGGGATTTTCCTGTTTAAGTTTTTCAATTAATATACCCACTTCTTCGTCTTCATAGCCGGATGATTCAATCGGAGAATGTTTATTTATTTCCTCTTCTATATCTCCTTTTAATGCCTCCTCTATCGCAGTATATGCTCTATCTGATTGTCTGGGTGAGTAAGAGGCAGATTCCAGTGACTGATACCAATCCCTTCTAACTTCAGGATTATGAGCATGTGTTACTATAGATCTTACTCCCAATCCCTCTTTAATTTTTCCAAATCCTGCTAATGCCCTATTGCTCCATTTTTCTTTAGGCAATAATGCTTCTTCGGATAGCTCCTGTACTTCAGCCATATAGTTTATGATATCATTTTTAAAATTTAATTAATATATGAGAAGGACTGGTAGGAATTATCTATAATCAGGTGAATTCCCTTGCAGTTGTCCCCGATCCCGGGGCTCCCGAATCGCAGGAATAGGTTGCTTCCTGAACCACTCCTGCTTGTACAACAAAACTTACCTTGCATCCTTCACCTACATTTTGTTCAGCCTTTTGCTCGATGGAGCTTAGTGGGATTGTGAAATACGGACCTTTCACTTTCCGGTTGGCAACAGGGTGCCCACTAGAATCCAGTTTTGTAGGGAATTTTGTGAGTAGCAATCTTCCATCTCCGCATGGGAAAATGTCAACTTCAACTCCTTGCTTTGTGGGAAAAACGAGTGAAGGCTCGGCGCTGCAGCCGGGACTTAGAGGCTTGGGATTGCTTTGATCCGGGGAATTACCTCCACCTCTTAAAGAAAAAAGCGCAACTGCAGTAGTCAGAAATACACCTGCGGCTACTCCACTTCGTCTCTTAGTCTTTCTGCTAAATCTTATTTCAGTAACGGGCAGTTGAGATCTCACTTCAGGTGTCATACTACAGAACCGAGTATATCATATTTTATTCTTGGAGAATTTGGTAAGTGTCTTTCTAGCGTTTTTAAATCACTGACTTTATATTTATTGATCACTGGCCGTATATACTACTGCCTCAGGGGGTAGATTGGGCTCTGGCTCTATGGGGGATTCTGAATAACAATGGGTGCTGCCCTTTTTTTCCACATAAATTTTCTTTTCTTCATCTTCTTCTTTGCGCATCTCAAGTAATAAGGTGCATATTCTTTGTGTACTTAAGTGTTTCCCATGTTCTTGGAAATAAAGCCTTTGGAGCCCTCTTCTGGTAATTCCAGGACTTGTAGCGATAATAGTACGTAGATTGTTTTTAGTTTCCTCTGACCTACTAGCATTAGCCATTGGAGAGGTATTTTTTGCTTTCTCAAGGAGTGCTGAAAACCTTTGCGGATCTTCCACAATCTGTGCTGCTTTCACTCGTCCTTCTTCAAGAAATTGGGGATCAAGCATTTTAAACTTTTCAATTAACACAACATATTCTGTTAATAGTTGTCTTTGATTACTGGATAGTTCAATTTCAGATTGATAATCGCTTTTGAATTTTCCTACATGCTTAATGTATCCCCCATTTTTAAGATGAACAAGTACACTTGATATGCGTCCGCCAAATCCATTCCTGCTAATATCAACGTACTCTGGATATAAAACAGTAAGTCTTTCATATAAATCCTGGCTTGAGAGTATAGACTCTGGACTCTCCAAAAGAACTGAATATATTCTCTCCGTGAGCTTTTTCTGTGTTTTGTAGGAAGCTGGAGGAACCTCGGCAGGTGTTTTACTTAGTTGATAAAATGAGTATGCTTTTTCACTTTCTGCAGAATCATAAGTAAGGACATTGTTCTGGGAAAGACTTTGAAGATGGTTCGTTATGGACTGTTTTCCCTTCCCTTCATCTCCGAAACTATAATCATTAGGATAAGCAACTCGTAGAGCATTTAGTAAGTCGACCTCTCTGATAGGTAATTGCTCTACGGAATCATCCCGCTCTTTTGCAAGTTCCAAGAGTTGGCTAAAAATTCTAAACCTAGTCAAGGGTGATCTAAGTCTAAATTCAGCCTCATCATATGAGCCTTCGCCCTGAAGCGGTTTGCTGTTTGACATCGTCGATCCATTAAGCTGGTATAGAGATGTTTCGGGATACGTTTCAGAAAATGTGAGAAAGTGCCCCACGAAAGCATCTCCTATCTCTTCTCCGTATTTATTTTTCTGGTAACCTAAAATCGTTCCATCATTTGGATCAGTTAGTACTGTTCCAATATCATTGTACGCTGCTAAGCCCCGGAACCAATTAGATGTGGTTCCATGATCTATGTTTCCCCAAACTTTTCTATCTCCCTGCTTGGAAATAACCAGTTGATGAACATCATGATCTGCATAAACTTTTCTTCTCACCATTGCTGCCGACAATAAAGCTTTTCCTTCGTGGTTGCCCAAAGCTGCGAGTAAATTTCCGAGTTCATGATCACCCATTCTTTCTTTTCTCGGTTCTTGTTCCCTGACTGCTGTAGTTGCCTCTGGACGTGCCATAGTAATATTATACTAAAACTATACAAATTTTACAACTATAGGTTGTTGTGGTGATAATTTATAGAAGCTTTTGGAGGATTATTTTTGTATCTTCATGAATCGGTAGCGCTAGGGCTTCTTTTTTGCTGAACCAGCCTATGCCATGGGATTCTGAGATGTTGTGCTTTAACATCTGCTCATCAACCTTAACTATATACTGATGGTCCAGGTGGAAATGCTCAGGCTGCTCCCCGTGTGCAGGGATGCGCTGCTCCAGAAAAAAATCAGGAGTTTTTAAAAAACTTGTCACACCATCAACCGTTTGCTCCATATAAGAATTAATAAAACTTATATCCAAACCCGTTTCTTCTTTGATCTCCCTTACCGCGCACTCTATGGGATTTTCAAAGTGTTCGATATGCCCACCTGGCTGAATCCATTTATCATATTTTTTGTGATGAACGAGAAGAACTTTTTTGGGTTTGGTCTTCGTCAAAACCCAGACTGAGGCTGTAAACTGCTTCTCTCCCGGAAGTACTTTATTCATATTTATTCACAAATTAATTTAAAGAATTTACAACATTGTTGTGTCCAGTATACTGGTATACTAGTCATTGATAATCCTTACCAGCTATTTTTGCCCTTGCTTTCATGTTTGTTTTTGATTGTAGCGCCAAGTCAAAAGGTCTTAATATTTGCTCCACCTTTTTCCAGAATTCTTTAGTTTTTTCCCTATGGGCAATTTTTTGCAGCATAACTTTATAAGTATTGCCCCCTTTTCCCCAAACATGCTGATGAACCCGTATGGTTTCCCTACTCATATTAAGAACCGCTTTAATATGCGAGACTGTATAGCCATTTTCGAGCATTAAATGAAGCATCAAACGTTTTGTCAACATGGATTTTTCCTCACTTGTTAGAAAATCGCTAAAGAATCGTTCTATGTCTTGGGAGGAATGCAAAGAGGATATCAAAAAAGAGAAATGATCTTCCAATTCTTCATAAATATTCTTATTAAGTATTCTTTTTGAAGCTCTTGGCATATAACTAGTATGCAGTTATATCAGTCATAATACAAATAATTACATTCCTACTCTGTTCAACTAGATAGTATATCGCATTTTTACGCGAAATCCATCTTGCATTTCATGTCAGAGATCAAGTATGATTTAAATGTGGAGCAAATGGATTTAGAACAGATTGCAAAAAGCCTTACAGCAAAAGGCAAAGGGATACTGGCAGCTGATGAAAGTAGCGCAACGTGTGCCAAACGCTTTGAAAGCGTGGGAGTTGAATGCACTGAGGAGACACGCCGTGAATACCGTGGACTCCTACTTACCACCCCTGGTGCAGAAGAATACATGAGTGGTGTTATCTTTTATGATGAGACTTTTTGGCAGAAAACTAACGAGGGCCAGAGCTTCCCTGAATTTCTAGCTGCCAAATCCATGTCCCCTGGTATCAAAGTCGATAAAGGCCTTGTTGATTTTCCGGGATTTACGGGTGAAAAACTAACACAGGGACTGGACGGACTGCCTGAACAAATGGCCAAATATGCAGAAAGTGGTGCCAAATTTGCCAAATGGAGAGCTGTGATCACAATTGGCGACAAGACCCCAACTGATGAAAATATCAATGCAAATACTTTCATTCTTGCCCGTTATGCCAGGATTTGCCAGGACGCAGGCATCGTACCCATAGTTGAGCCTGAGGTACTATATGACGGCACACACAGTATCCAGCAATGCGAGGAAGTAATAACGCGCACTTATGACGAACTTTTCAAAACCCTTAAATCTTTACGTGTTGATCTTACCGGTACTATTCTCAAGACCAGCATGGTATTACCTGGTAAAAACAGCGGGACGGCAATGGATCATAATGATGTTGCGGGGCGTACTGTAAAAGCTCTTCATGAACATGTTCCTGCTGAATTAGGGGGCATTGTGTTCTTAAGTGGTGGACAAACAAGCAATGATGCATTCATCAATCTCAACCGCATAGCCAAAATGGGGCCTCATCCATGGGGAGTAACTTTTTCTTACTCTCGGGCTATTCAGGACCCGGTCCTCAAGCTCTGGGGGAAAGACCGAACTGCGACAAAGGAAATTCAGGACTTATTTCATCACCAGTTGCAGCTTGCCAGTGCCGCAAGTCTTGGAGAACTGGACGAAGCACAACTCAGCAGCGACACTTTCGTCACCAAAAGCCAGGATTTATAGCCTTTCTTCCATCTGACTCTTTGTTAACAAACCCGCTTCTGCTCCTACTTGCCCAACAACTGAGGCAGCATTTGTCCCACCCCAAGTCATACATGTTCCCAAATCCAACCCATGAACATGGGCCGCCAGAAAGC
>DATLNW010000112.1:0-21156 GCA_035536575.1 Lysobacterales bacterium | reverse complement strand
ATGGGAAATAAGTTTTTATCCAAAAGTCTTGATCTTTTAACCCGCCGCCAAAGCAACATTCTCTCAGCAGCTTTTGTGATTATGGGGACTGTAATACTTTCCCAAGTTTTCGGCCTAATAAAAAAAAGACTTTTAATTGCTTATTTTGGAGCTTCGGGTACAACAGGGGTATTTGAGGTGGCATCAAAACTACCGGATCTTATATTTCAATTGGTTATAGCATCAGCTCTCTCAAGTGCATTCATTCCTGTTTTTTCAGATCTTTTAAGTAAGGGCAAAGACGAGCTAGCACATAAAATGGCATCAAATCTATTGACGGTTGGCATTGTTTTGTTCTTTATATTTTCAATGGTGTTATCGGTATTTGCTCCATTTTTCCTGCAAATTTTAAATCTGGGTGGCGGATTTAGCTCATCTGATATGCAGCTTATGGCAAATCTTATGAGGATCATAGTCTTTGGACAACTTCTAATAGTTATTGGTACATTTTTTGCAGCATTGCTTCAATCATATAATCATTTTTTTATCCCCGGATTTGCCCTTTCACTATATAATTTGGGTATTATCATAGGCTTGATCACACTTTCTCCAATTATTGGAATTTATTCAGGAGCAGTAGGAATAGTGATTGGAGCAGCTTTTTTTATACTTTTTCAACTCCCCATGGTAAGAAAAATAGGGTTTAGATATACGCCGTCATTCTCATTTCAAGATTCTGGCGTAAAAAAAATAGCATCTCTTATGTGGCCACGAACCATTTCCAATGCTATTTTCCAATTGGGAACTGTTCTTGTTGTTAGTCTTGTTTCTTTTATTCCACAAACGGGAAGAAATTATATTATTTTTGATTTAGCACAAACAATTGCTTTTGCCCCGGTTGCGCTTATTGGCCAGGCGATAGCCCAAGCTGCATTTCCTGTACTTGCTCGTGAGCGGGATAATTTACAAAACTTCAAACTGACATTCATAAATAGTTTTAATCAAATGCTTTACTTGATTCTGCCTGCATCCATACTGATACTTATTTTGCGCATTCCAATTGTTCGACTCGTTTTCGGTGCAGATAAATTGGATTGGCCTGCAACTGTCTTATCAGGGAAAATCCTTGCTTTTTTCGCTTTATCAATTTTTGCGTATGCACTAATTGCTCTTGTATACCGCGCGTTTTATGCGCTCCATGATACAAAAACTCCACTTATAACCGGTGCTTTTTCAACGATATTTATGCTTTTGATTGGTTATTCATTGATTGTAGTAATGGGTCGGGGTGTATCAAGTGTCGCTGTTGCTTATTCTATCGCTGGAATTACGCAACTTCTTATTCTATTATTTTTACTCCACAAGAGAACTGGTGGTTTTCATCTTCCGTCACTTTTTATTTCTTGGGTTAAAATAGGGGCGTCGTCATTTTTTACTGCATTTGCTTTGTATATTCCTATAAAGCTTCTAGACCAGCTTGTTTTCGATACTACACGAACTATTAATCTTTTTTTCTTAACAGGCATCTCGTCTTTTGCAGGACTTTTACTCTATCTTTTTCTTACGTGGTTTTTTGATGTCAAGGAAGCATCGATATATGTTCTGGCCATGCGGAAGATGAGAAACTGGCGCGAAGTGGCTTCAAAAATGGACGAACTCATCGGCCGTGATAAAGACGGGGCTTAATGCGTTTCTTTTTTAGTAAAACATGAAAATAAGAAAAATAAATATGGAGAAAAGCCTCAGGGGTTAATTTTCTAACTACATCATTCCGCCCATGCCACCCATTCCAGGCATTCCGCCACCCATTCCTCCCTCAGGAGCTGAGTTTTTCTCAGGAATATCTGTGACAAGTGCTTCAGTTGTCAGGATCATGGTTCCGACACTGGCTGCGTTGATAAGAGCAAGTCGCGCGACCTTTGCCGGATCAATTACGCCCATATCAATCATATTTCCAAATTTATTCTTTACGACGTCATAACCTTCATTTGGATTTTTAGCTGATTTGATCTGGTTAAGAGCTTCCGTCAGATTTACTCCTGCGTTTGAAAGAATTGCTGTAAGTGGAGCAGCCAGAGCATTAAAAAGTATCATTGTTCCGGGATTTGGCGTGAATTCCATTGTTAAATTTTGTTTGGGGCCTTTAATTTCAGTACTGGATGAAAGCAATACGCTTCTTGCTCTGAATAATGAAATTCCACCACCCGGTACGACTCCTTCTTCAAGTGCTGCTTTTGTCGCGGCAACGGCGTCAATTACTCGCTCTTTTTTCTCCTTCATCTCAATTTCTGTCGCAGCGCCGACATTTATAACGGCGACTCCACCTGTTAATTTGGCCAGTCTTTCCTGGAGCTTTTCGCGGTCAAATTCTGAGGTTGTCCCATCTATAGCTCCTTTAATTTGGGCTATTCTTGCAGCAATTGCTTTTTTGTCCCCCTTGCCACCAATTATTCGTGAGTTTTCTTTATCAGCCCAGACTTTGTCAGCTCTTCCGCAATCCTCAATTGTTATACTCTCCAAGGTTCTGCCTGTGTCCTCAGAAATTACAGTTCCACCAGTAAGTGTCGCTATATCCTCAAGCATTTCTTTTCGTCTGTCACCAAAGCCCGGGGCTTTTATCGCGATCGGGTTAAATGTTCCTCGTAGTTTATTAACAATTAATGCAGCAAGAGCTTCCCCTTCAATGTCATCAGCAATCAGGACCAGGTTTTTACTTACTTTTACGAAATTTTCAAGAAAAGGGACGAATTCATTAAGTGCGGAGATCTTTTTATCGGTAATCAGTATATACGGATCCTCAATTTCAGCCTCCATTTTTTCCGTGTTGGTAACAAAGTATGGTGAAACATAGCCTTTGTCAAATTCCATACCGTCTTTGTAGATAACTTCCATTTCCATGGTACGTCCTTCATCAACTGTCACGACACCGTCTTTGCCAACCTTATTTATAGCCTCGGCAATAAGTGTGCCGATTTTTTCGTTTTGGGCTGAAATGGTCGCGACCTTTTTGATATCTTCGCCTTTTACTTCCTGCTTCATTGAATTTAGGGACTTAAGGACTTTTTCAACGCCTTCTTCAATCTCTTCACGAAGAAGCATAGGGTTGTAGCCTTCATTAATTCTTTGAAATCCCTGATTTACAATCTCGCGGGTTATAACAGTTGCAGTTGTAGTTCCATCTCCTGCGACGTCATTGGTCTTACTCGCTGCTTCTTTTACCATTTGAGCGCCCATATTCTCAAATGGATTTGGGAGATCTATTTCTTTGGCAACAGTAACCCCGTCATGGACTACATTCGGGGCTCCCCATTTTTTGTCCAAAGCGACATTGCGTCCTTTTGGACCAAGAGTTGTTGCAACAGCATTGGCCAGTTGATTAACACCATTAATAAGTGATTGTCTTGCGTCTGAACCGTATTTTATTTGTTTTGCCATAATACTAACTTACAATTGCCAGAATATCAGATTGTTTTACCAATTTCCATTCTTCATTCTCAACTTTTACCTCATTTCCGCCCCATTTTGTGTACATAACTTTTTGTCCGATCTTAACAATCATAGGAATGAGCTTGCCATGTTCGTCATATGCTCCTTTTCCGACTGCCATTATCTCCCCAGCTTGGGGCTTTTCCTTGGCATTATCAGGAAGATAAATTCCGCCCGCGGTTTTATTTTCCGCTTTCAGCGGCTTAATCAATACATTGTCAAAAAGCGGTGTGATGTTACTTTTGCTGCTCATATTGAAAATTAACCTAAAGGAGTTATCACTCAGTTGATTAGAATGCTAGTCTATAACAGGACAAAAAAGATGTCAAGACCCTAAAAACCATTTAAGTCTCAAATTGGCTATCAAGAGTTGACGCGATCAATGTTATAGGATATAATCCTCTCATGTTTAAAGGCAGAGAAAGCTCAAATGGAGAAGGTGCAATTCCAGATCATTGGAAGCTTCCGGAAAGAGATGCAAAAGGATTGCAAGTAACAGCAGTGGATAAAGATAGAGGATTTTTGAGATTTAAAAGGCCCAATTTTTGGCCGTGGACTGATATGACATGCACGGAACCTGGAGAGCAATTTATAGATAACAAAATGCAAGAAGTTATATTTGATTCGGAGGGTAAGATTATTGATAGTTTGCAGTTATCTAAAGGTCGGAGATTATTCCCCTCAGACTACATTAAGCCTAACAGATGGGGATTTCCGCGTGTGAGAATTGACTCAGGTATAACTACTATAGTTTACAATTTGTGGGAATTTACAGGAGAGCCCCATAAATTTGGTGTAGATTTTGAACAAAAAAATCCAATTACTCGTATTGCTGATCCAGAAACAAGTCTTGGTGGTGTGAGTTATGCTAGAAACAAACTAATGCAGATCAATTTTGGTGGCGTTTTCGGTGAGGATGAAGATTATTCCTCGGCTCCTCCAGTAACGATTTTAGCCGATAGGAAAGGAGGATACAAGATTGTATCAGAGTATCACCTCGGCATTAGAAGAGTAAAATTGCAGGGGAAGGAATCAGAGCCTGTTAATGGCGACAAACTCAACGATCTTTTTAACGTTGCTATAATTGAAGAATCTCAGGACAAAGCTCACTTTATAGAGAAGAATACAGGCAAAATTCTTTTCACATATGCATGGGAGATAGTTGATGGATTTATGGTCGCTTCTCAGGAAAATGTCGCAACAGGTGTTATAAAAACAATAAATGCTCCAGAAGTAGTTGATATGAGAGGGATAAGAAAAGCTATGCGGACAAGAACAAATAAAAGAAGATTAAAATCAGGTAAGCAACCTTGGAGAGAGGTTGGTAATTTGGTGGGCGCAGAACTGAGTTATTCTGATTCTAGAAATGCTGTTTAATTATTGTAAGTTATTTACTTCCTCTTCTGTCTGAGACCGTGTTTTTGAGGAGCGGGTAAAGGAGGAGTATGATTGTTTATTCTAATGTTCTGCAGAATACTAGAATGATGAAAAACTGATACTCTTGACATGAGATTAAATTTTAGAATAAATTAAGTTCCGGGTTGGTTTATTTTAATTTCAAAAATTCTTTTTCTGTTGAGGCTGCTTGTTTGATAATTCCCATAATCAAACCCTTTTTGAGTTCCTTTGTATGCATCGGGACAGGGATCGTTCGTTTGGACTTAGAATCAAACATGATTGCGTGACTGCCTGTTTGTCTTTTTTGGATATATCCTAATTTCTGAAGAATTTTTACAATTTCCCGTGCTTTAAAGGATGGCATTACAGTTGGGCTGCTGGATTATTAACGGATATTTTGGCAATTACTACATCAGAGTTTTCTTGAGGAATATCTTGGCCTTCGTCTTTTAGAACTGCTAAGTATCCTCCAATCGCGTCTTTAATCATATCAACTGCGTCTTCGAAATTTTCTCCCTGAGTCATGCAACCCGGAAGAGCAGGGACAGTAACCACATAACCGCCTTCCTCAGCTGGTTCAAAAACTGCAGTATATTCTAAAATTGTTTGGGAAATTTTCCGGCTCATGCAAATATGATATCAAAATTTTCAGTGCTTGACAAGATTATACTATATATGGTAAAAATAGGAAGCTCTCTTTCAAATAAAGATACAAGGGCGTTAGGGCCTTTGGTATCTTTTGTTGCATGTTCTGAGCTTCCCCTCCTTCGCCAAGGCTATGGAGGACACTGTCTGCCCGACACATAATAATTAACTCTGATGCCGAAAAAATCCATTGCTAAAGATACTGAAAATAAAGATCAAATCCGCCAGAATTGGGGAAAGACATACGACGTCCTGCCACAACTTGATCTTTTGGCAATGCAAAAGACATCATACGAGTTATTCCAGGAAAAAGGAATAGAGGAAATTATTCAGGAGGTGACCCCTGTTGATGATTTTACCGGTAAGAATTGGTCACTTACATTTCATGAACACAAGATCGGTAAGCCTTCAATTGACCCTGAAACCGCCCTCATCAAAGGCCTCACCTTTAACTCTCCACTCACAGTAACAGTAACACTCACAAACAAAAAAACAGGCGAAACCCACAATGCAGAAGTATTTCTAGGAGATATTCCTCAGATGACCGAGCGGGGTACATTTATCATTAATGGTATTGAAAGAGCGGTGGTAAGCCAGCTTGTCCGTTCTCCGGGAGTTTTTTTCACCTCAACACCTGATGCAATAACCGGAAAGACACTTTATTCTGCTGAAATAAGACCTGTTTTTGGTTCTTGGCTGGAGTTCGCAACTACAAGATACGGAACTATTACTGTAAAAATTGACAGAAGAAGGAAATTCCTGGCAACTACTTTCTTAAGGGCATTGGGAATTTCTGACAATGCTGCAATAAAGGAAAAATTTGCCCAGTTCGTAGACGGTGAGGCGACATCTCTTATCAATGCAACTCTTGCAAAAGATGAAACAACAAGTGAAACAGAAGCCCTTATTGAAATTTTCAAAAAAATGCATCCCGGAGAACCAGTTGTGCTGGACAAGGTACGGGAATATTTTATGAATCTCTTTTTCAATAACCGACGTTATGATCTTGGGGTCGTCGGGCGTTATAAAACCAACAAGCGCCTCAAAGACGTCCCCGGATTTGTCCCCTCCGAAGAACACGTACTCACACTTGACGATATTACAGCAACACTTTCATACCTGATGCTTTTGGACCGCGGGCAAGGAGATGTTGATGATATTGATAGTCTTTCAAACAGACGTATCCGCAGTGTCGGGGAATTGGTTGCGATCAATGCTTTCAGAGTCGGAATGCTCAGAGTTGAGCGAAGCATCAAGGAGCGTATGAGTTTATTACAAGCAGATGTTCCTATCACAGTTGCAAATCTTATCAATGCCCGCCCCATTATGGCCTCAATTAATGAGTTTTTTAGGACTTCACAGCTTTCAACAATTCTTGATCAGACAAACCCTCTTTCAGAAATTGACAACCTTAACCGTTTAACAGTTATGGGAACAGGTGGAATTTCAAGAGAGAGAGCTGCTTTCTCAATTCGGGATATTAACAGCTCTCAGTACAGTAAGATCGACCCGATCAGAAGTCCTGAAGGTCCAAATATCGGTCTGGTTACTTATATGGCTCTTTACTCACGGGTAAATAAATACGGCTTTTTGGAAGCTCCATATAAAAAAGTAGTAAATCAAAAAGTCGGTAAAAAACAAAAAGCTATGATAACTGATGAAATTGTTTATATGAGTGCAGATGAGGAAAGAGAACATTACATTACTCATGCAGGAGTAAGTATTTCTGAAAATGGTGAGATCTTAGACGAGCGTGTAGCGGCAAGGCATAAAGGAGATTTTACAGAGGTTGATAGTCACGTTATTAACTACATAGACGTTGTTCCACGCCAGGTTGTGGGGACTTCGGCAAGTCTTATTCCGTTTATCGCACACGATGAAGCCAATAGAGCCCTGATGGGAACTCACATGCAATGCCAAGCTGTACCTCTGGTAAACCCGCAAAGTCCGACAGTTGGCACAGGAATGGAAGGGGCAATAGCCTCGGTTATGGGTCGTGTCGTGAACGCGCCATTTGCCGGAAAAGTCACATTTGTTGACTCGCAAAAATTGGTTCTGGAATCAAGCAAAGGCGAGAAGGCAACTTTTGCGATAGAGACGTTTGAAAGAACATCTCAAGCTACATGTTACACGCAGCGTCCACTCGTAAACGAGGGTCAATCGGTCAAAAAAGGAGATATTCTTATTGATGGGCCCTCTGCTGAAAATGGAGAATTGGCACTGGGACGTAATTTACTTATTGCGTACGCGTCACTTGACGGTCTTGGTTATGAAGATGCTATCGTGATCTCAGATAAGTTGGTCAAGGAAAATGTGTTGTCCAGTATTCATATTGAAAAATATGAGGCTACGGTTGTTGAGACCAAACTCGGGCCTGAGGAGACAACACGGGATATTCCAAATGTTTCAGAAGAAGATCTGGCAAATCTTGATGAAGACGGAATTGTAGTCGTCGGATCAGAAGTTGAACCTGGCGACATATTGGTTGGAAAAATTGCTCCCAAGGGTGAGACTGAGCTAACTGCTGAGGAAAGATTGCTCCGCGCAATTTTCGGAGAACAAGCACGTGAAGTCCGCGATACAAGTCTTCGTACACCACACGGTGAACGGGGAACTGTCATCAGCGTTCAAATATTGGACCGCAAAGCAGGAGATGAACTTGAGCCTGGCACAATGCGAAAAATTATCGTTGAAGTTGCCCAATTCCGCCACGTTAATGCAGGGGATAAACTGGCAGGACGTCACGGAAACAAAGGAATTATCTCACGTATTTTGCCAGTTGCCGATATGCCATATCTTGAAGACGGGACAGCAGTTGATATCATTATCTCCCCCGTTAGTATTTTGGCCCGTATGAATTTGGGACAGATTCTTGAGGCGCATTTGGGATTTGCAGCTGAAAAACTTGGAATAAAGGTTGGTGCACCGGCATTTGAAAAGATTGAAGAGTCAAGAATGGTTGATCTCTTAAAAGAAGCAGGACTCCCCGTTAATGGAAAATCGCAACTTTACGATGGACGGACCGGTCAGCCATATGAAAATCCGGTTGTTGTCGGGATTGAATACATTATGAAGCTTATTCACATGGTTGAGGACAAGACGCATGCCCGTTCAACCGGTCCATATTCACTGGTTACCCAGCAACCTCTTGGTGGAAAAGCCCAGATGGGTGGACAAAGACTTGGGGAAATGGAAGTTTGGGCACTCGAGGCGCATCGCGCGCGATATATCCTCCAGGAAATGCTTACGATCAAGTCTGATGATGTTGTCGGACGTGCAAAAGCATTTGAGGCAATTGTTAAGGGAACTGATATTCCAACACCTAAAGTCCCTGAATCATTCAAAGTTCTTATAAAAGAATTACAGTCTCTTGGCCTTAACGTAGTTCCTCAGGGTGCTGTGGTAGCTGACGCTGCAGAGGAGATTAAAGAGGAAGTTAAAGCCGAGGAAATTAAAACCGAAGTGCTGGATCTGGAAGAATCGCTTGATGTTAAGGAAGTTGTTGAAGGAAACGAATTACCAACAGCTGAGGTTGGAGTAACTGAGGAAGAGACCGCCGTTACAGCGCCTGAGGGAGAAGCAGCATAAAATTATGGATAAAAAGAACAAAAACATCTTAAAAGATCTAAATATTTCTGATTTCAAATCACTTAAGCTTCTTCTTGCCAAAAGTGAAGATATTATCAACTGGTCATATGGTGAAGTCACAAAGCCTGAGACTATTAACTATAGAACACTCAGACCTGAAAAAGACGGATTATTTGATGAGAGGATATTTGGTCCTACAAAGGATTGGGAATGTTATTGTGGGAAATACAAGAGAATCCGCTACAGAGGAATAATTTGTGACAAATGTGGCGTAGAGGTAACACTCTCAAGAGTCAGACGCGAACGATTGGGACATATTACTTTAGCTTGTCCGGTCGGGCATGTTTGGTTCTTCAAAGGCGCATCCTCGGCCCTTGCACTTCTTCTAGATCTTCAGCAAAAATCACTCGAGTCAATTGTTTATTACGCATCTTACCTGATAACAGCAATTGATGAAAACAAGAAAAAAGACGCACTTGAACAGTTCGGGGAAACAATTGAAAAAAGAAAAGATGCACTCCAGCAAAGGCTTGATGAGGAAGAAGGCATTTTAACAAAGGAAGCAGACGAGAAGAAATCCGAAGTTAAAAAGGGCAAAGTAGCAGCCGAGCAGAAGCAGCTTATTTCTGAGGAAGTAGAGCTCTCAAAACGTCAAAAAATTGTCCGTCTCACAGAGACACTTGAATCAGAGCAGAAAAAATTGGATGAAATCTCAGATACTTTTACCAAGCTCCTCAAAAGCTTAAAAGTTGGAAGTGTTCTTTCAGAGGACGAGTATTTCAAGCTTTTGGAGTATGATATACCCATTTTCTTTACCATCAAAACAGGATCCGAAGCGCTTTCTGAGGTTGTAAAAACTCTTGATTTGTCAGTACTTATCGCGTCGCTAAGAACAGAGTCAGAAAAAGCATCAGGACAACGCTATCTCAAACTCGTTAAGAGACTTCGCCTTGTTGAGAATATGCGAAAAGCTGGGGTTACACCAAGTGCTATGATCCTGAATTATCTACCGGTTATTCCACCGGATCTTCGTCCTATGGTTCAGTTATCCGGTGGACGTTTCGCGACTTCTGATCTAAACGATCTTTATCGTCGTGTTATTAACAGAAATAACCGTTTGAAGCATCTTCTAGCGCTTGGTGCCCCTGAAATTATTTTGAGAAACGAGAAAAGAATGCTTCAGGAGTCAGTTGATGCGCTTATCGATTCATCTCAAAAAACAGCCCAAACCAGCAATTCGACCCTTCGCTCCCTATCTGATATGCTTCGCGGAAAGCAAGGAAGGTTCCGCCAGAACTTGCTTGGAAAAAGAGTTGATTACTCAGGACGATCAGTTATCGTTGTCGGTCCTGAGCTTTTGCTCTCCCAATGCGGACTTCCAAAGGAAATGGCTCTTGAGATGTTTAAGCCTTTTATTCTTCGTGAAGTTATAATCCGCGGTCTTGCAACCAATATAAAATCAGCGAAAAGATATATCGAGAAGAGACCACCTGAAGTTTTTGATATTCTTGAGGAAATCACAAAGAATCATCCGGTTCTTCTTAACCGCGCGCCAACCCTTCACAAGCTAGGTATCCAGGCATTTTATCCTGTTCTTATTGAGGGCGCTGCGATCCAACTTCATCCATGTGTATGTGCAGGGTATAATGCTGATTTTGACGGAGACCAGATGGCAGTCCATATTCCATTGTCAGAGAAAGCACAGGCTGAGGCAATTAAACTGATGCTTCCAAGCCACAATCTTCTAAAACCTGCAAACGGGGACCCTGTTACACTTCCAAACAAAGAAATGGCACTTGGTACATATTACCTAACGACAATTGATGAGGACTTAAGACGCGACAAAGAAAATATTCCTTATTTTGCAAGCTTAGGATCGGCAATACTTGCTTATGACATGGAAAAAGTGAAATTAAAAGAGCCTATTAATGTCCGCATTCAATCAGGAGATAAAGAGACAAAAATTATTGAGACAACTGTCGGGAGATTGAGATTCAACGAGCTCCTGCCAACGAATTTCGGATATGTAAATGAGGGAATTAATGCCGGTGCAATAAAAAAGATTATTGTCAAAGCAATGAAGGACTACTCATCTGACGAAGTAGCGGCACTTATCGACAAGATTAAAAGTCTTGGGTTTTATGGAGCAACCATCTCAGGTGTGAGTGTTTCCGTGTTTGATAATGAAATAGTTAACGAGAAGCAGGAAATGGTCCGCGAAGCTGAGAAAAAAGTCGCTTTAATTGATGGGGAGTATCAGGAGGGACTTATTACTATTGCTGAGAAAAAAAGACTCGCTCAAGACGTTTGGATTAAGGTAACCGATGTTGTTTCTAAATTAACATGGAAAAATCTTAAGCCTCAAAACCCAATTAAAATAAGTATTGACTCAGGAGGTTCCCGTGCAGGAGTTGAGCAACTTAAGCAGCTCTCAGGTATCCGTGGACTTATCGTTGATCCACTTGGAAAGATCGTTGAACTTCCGGTTAAGTCAAATTTCCGTGAGGGACTGAGCATTTTTGAATACGTTGCTTCAGCTCGTGGATCAAGAAAGGGTTTGACTGATGGTGCCCTTAAGACAGCTAATGCCGGATACTTAACCCGTAGACTTGTTGACGTGGCTCACGAAGTTATTATCCGTGAAGAAGATTGTGGAACAACTGATGGAATCACTATCAAGACAACGGATAAGGAAAGAACTGCATTACTTCCGGATCGTGTGGTAGGACGGGTAATAGCTGCCAATATATTGTCAAAAAGCAAAAAAGTACTTTTCAAAGCAGGGACTGAGATTAATGAAGAAGAAGCAAAAGTAATTGCTGAGAACGATGTTGAGGAGGCAATTGTACGGTCTCCTCTGGTCTGCAAACTTTCCTACGGAATATGTGCTGCATGTTACGGATGGGATCTATCCACCAAGAAGAGAATTGGTCTTGGTGTGCCGGTTGGTGTAGTTGCTGCTCAATCAGTCGGAGAGCCTGGAACACAGCTTACTATGCGTGTTAAGCATTATGGTGGAGTTATCATGTCGGACGTGACACAGGGGTTGCCAAGAGTTGAAGAGTTGTTTGAAATGCGAACACCTAAGAATCTCGCACCTGTTTCAGAAATTACAGGAAAAGTAAAAGTCGATACCAATAACGAAGGACATATAATCCAAATCAAAAACACCAAAATAAAACCAATGGAGACCCAGGAATATTTCGTTCCTCTTTCAGCAGAACTTGCGGTGTCTGATGGAGATGAAATTAATGCAGGAACGCAGTTGGCAGAAGGGGATTTGGATCCGAAGGAGGTTCTGAAAATCGGCGGCCTTCTTATGGTACAGCGATATCTTATCACTCAGCTTCAAAAAGTTTATGAGTCACAGGGAATTGCCATCAACGATAAGCATTTTGAGGTAACCATCCGTAAAATGTCTGACAAGGTAATAGTTGAGTCAGTCGGTGATACCTCACTTATTCCCGGGGATTTCATCACCAAAGCACGGTTTGAGGAAATAAATGCTGAAATTTTAACAGAGGGTGGAGAACCTGCTACCGGGCGCCAAGTTGTTCTTGGAATTACCAAGGCATCGCTTTTCTCTGATTCATGGCTTTCCGCTGCATCTTTCCAGGAAACAACCAAAGTACTTACAGAGGGAGCGCTTGAGGGACGTGTGGATAAGCTTTTGGGACTTAAGGAAAATGTTATCATAGGACGTCTCATTCCGGTTGCCGGTATGGACACAGATTTGGAAATCCCAACAGGAGAAGAGCCGGAAGTAATCAGCCAACCTGTTGAAGAAGTACCGTCAGTAACGGTTTAAGATTAAAGATTAAAGATTAAAGATTAAAGATTAAAGATTAAAGATTAAAGATTAAAGATTAAAGATTAAAGATTAAAGATTAAAAAGCAAAAATACATTTAAAAATAAGATGCATCTTTGATATTTTATTTTTGATATTTGATTTTGATAGTGAGCTGATAACTGGTCAATGTAAGAAAAAAATGATATAATGCAAATTACAAAAAGGAAATAAACTATGCCAACTTTATCACAATTAGCAAAAAGAGGAAGAAGCAAAAGAGTCAAAAAGACAAAATCAACCGCGCTTAAAACACTTTTTAATGCAAAAGAGCGGAAATATAAGAGCTTTACATCTCCACAGAAAAGGGGAGTTGTCACATTGGTCAAAACAATGACTCCAAAAAAACCAAATTCAGCTCTTAGAAAAGTAGCCAGAGTTAAGCTTTCCAACAAAATGGAAGTTACAGCTTATATTCAGGGAGTAGGACATACTCTCTCAGAGCATGGAATTGTACTTGTCCGGGGCGGCCGTGTCCGTGATTTACCAGGTGTGAAGTATCATCTTGTACGTGGAAAATTTGATCTTTTAGGAGTTGATAAAAGAAAGACTTCCAGAAGTATTTATGGAACTAAATCTGACAAAGGAGGAGGTAAAGCGGCTACAGCCGCTTAAGATTAAAGATAAAAAATAAAATCTCAAAAAATATGTTTGAGATTTAATCTTTGATTTTTGATTTAATTTTATGAGACATAAAAAAGTTACAAAAAGAATAACAGCGCCAGATACAATTTATAATAATGTAACTGTTTCCAAGCTGATAAATTACATCATGCGAGATGGTAAAAAAACAGTTGCCCAGACACAAGTTTATAGAGCATTTGAAATTCTCTCCAAAAAAGGGGAGGATCCTATGAAAATTTTTGAAAAAGCTATTGCACAAGTTGGGCCAAAAGTCGAAGTGAAGGCTAGACGTGTCGGAGGGGCCAACTACCAGGTCCCAATTGAGGTAAAGCCTGAGCGGAGAATGGCACTGGCACTTCGTTGGATTATCGAATCAGCTTCCAAAAGATCAAATAAGGAATATCATACATTCTCAGAAAAACTCGCGACTGAGATATGGGACGCGACACAAAATCTCGGTGAAGCTGTCAAAAAGCGCGAAGTCGCCCTCAAACAAGCAGAAGCCAACAAAGCCTTCTCTAGTTTTAGGTGGTAAGTTTAATATCGCCACAAACTTAGCTTTTTAATTCGCTAAATCTTCATACAGCCTCAGAGAATAGACCTATAACTTGACATCTCTCTCAATTTGTTACTATAAGCCTTGCTTTTTTAATATGCCCGTATTGTGCCTGTAAGTGGAGTCGAGTCAGGTATGACTAGGCGAAATCCGCCTCTGTAGGACAAATAAAGGCAGAAAAAGCAGCACTTTAACAAGGGATACTTGGTATTAGCTTAGAAAATTTGTCTTTCAAATTTTCAATATGGGTTTCGAGTAGATAAAATATTTGTCTCCTGGGATCCCATATTGGAGAAGAGAAAGGAAAGAAATGAACTGGATAGCTTTAATTATTGTCTTGCAGGGAGCGCTTTTGCTCGCCTTCATCGCTCACCAGATCTATTGCGATGGTCGTGAAGGAAAGCAAGGTCCTCTCGGATTTTATCTGTTGATCGGTATCGCAGGCGTCTTCGGAGTCGTCGTTGGATTCCTGATCTTCGCAGGAAGCATCAAGTAGTGACGAAATCGTTCAGTTTCGTGAAAGGAGTTATCAGCAGAAAGTAGTTGTTGGTAAATGAATTTTCCCAAAAGTGAAAGGATAGATCATGACAACAATCGATCTGAGTGAGTTCGACAAGGCCGCAGTTCTCGCAGTGTTGTACAACGCATCCAAGCCGCAAGGCATGGGATTTATGCAGTACGACCCGACGCCAATGAGTGTTGAAGAAGCACGGTCGCTCCTTGAGCAGACCACCTACTTTGATTATCTCAAAGGAAGGGTTATGAAAATCGACCTTTCTGGCGATACTCTCGACACGTGGGGATACGATCGCGATAACGGCGAAAACGCAGCAAGTCGAGTAATCGACACGCTTCGTTCAACGAAGGACGTTGACAACATCGTGATCCACGAGCAACACATTGCTTCAGCCAAGGCATCAGCCGCGCAAACGATGGAGCTTCTGTACGAAGACCCATCAGAATTTTCCCACGAAGGAGGAGTTCCTACCTACAAGTTAGGGCTTGATGATCTCGCTGATCAACTTCGGCCCAAAATCGAGGAAGCGCGCAGAAAGCTGGAGGAGTAATCTCGCAAATCCCAAGGGGAGTCGTAGTTTCTACAGGTCGAAGCTTGATCTTCGGACTCCCTTGCTGGGTTTTTTCTAAGCAAAAAACGATGAATAAAATCATCTAAATTATCTTGCCAATCGCGGTAGGAAAAATGAAGATGAAGATATTCATCGTGAGAGGTGGAAATTCCACAAAGAAGATCGTAGCGATTTGTTGCTGCATTCTTTTTTGTTTCGTCTTTTGACGATTTTTTGGAAATTTTTTCCATCCCCTCCACCGAGTATCCCTAGTCTTTACGACTTCTTCGTCGTACTGATGAGTCCCAAAAGGACGAAAGACAAAATACCAATATACAGGTATATTAGTTATTCAGTAGTTTTTTCTATTCTACATTCTTGAGAATTACAGAAAAGAATAGGGGTGAAGCTCTGTTAAATTGACATTTTTCTTCCGGGATATAAGGTTTTTTATTCTACAATTCTATAGAATTATAGAATAGATCGAAATTGCTTGGTCTCATCCTTTGGCAGCCTGCCTGCCGGCAGGCAGTTATCTGGTAATATCTGGCAATATCTGGATATGATTATACCGCTGAGGTGTTAATTTTAGTCCGCAGAAATATATGCTAAACTAAAGATATGACCGATACCAAAATCGCCATATTTAAAAGTAAGCAAATCCGAAAAACTATTTATAAAAATGAATGGTGGTTTTCTGTTATTGATATCGTGGAAGCACTGACAGGTACAGATAGACCGAGAAAATATTGGAATGATTTAAAAACAAAAATTATTACAGAAGGTTATACTGAGTTGTCCGAAAAAATCGGACAACTGAAATTGGAGTCATCTGACAAAAAAAAATATTTAACAGACTGTGCCAATACAGAGACTTTATTTAGGATTATCCAAACCATTCCCTCTCCCAAAGCAGAGCCATTTAAGAGATGGCTTGCAAAGGTAGGCTATGAAAGAATTCAGGAAGTAGAAGACCCGGAGTTGGCAACCAAAAGAACGAGGGCGCTTTATAAAGCCAAAGGATATCCCGAAGACTGGATCGAAAAACGGATGCGGGGGATTGCGATACGCGAAGAATTGACAGACGAATGGCAAAAAAGAGGAGCAAAAGAGCAACGAGATTATGAAATTCTTACAGCTGAGATTTCCAAAGCAACTTTTGGTGTCACTCCAAGCGATTACAAAAAGTTAAAAGGTTTAAAACGTCAAAATCTGCGTGATCATATGGACGATTTTGAACTGATCTTCACAATGCTTGGCGAGCGCTCAACTACGGAGATTCATAGAACAGAAGATTCAAAAGGAATAAATAAGCTTAAAAATGATGCTAAAGCAGGAGGAGATATCGCAGGTGGGGCAAGGAGAAAACTTGAAAAACGGCTGAAGAGGTCAATTGTTTCAAATACAAACTACTTGCCAAAAAAGTAAAAACAAATCTTCATATGCGATATAATTCTATAGAATTGTAGAATAGTTTGGTAATTGGATCCTGAATCAGGTTCAGGATGACATTACGGCAATATCTGGCAATATCTGGATATGCTTATCCCGCCCCAATATTCCTTCCCCAAAATTCTCCACCTTTTCATCAGTTGAAAAAAATAGAAGTTTTTCCTGATAAATCTTACGTTTTTCTTACCGCTTTTTTAAATAAATTTCACAAAAGATATAGTTTGTTCTACTTGACACGGTTGTGAAAAGTATTATATGCTGAATATATGCCCGGACCTGAAGCAGGTAGAGATATAAAAGTTTATTCAGCAGGACCTCCTGAAAGACGCCACGATAGGCCATTATCTCCTGATCCCGATCAAAAAGTAATCGGAGAAAGGCCTGCTTTAATTGCTCCCATGTTTGTTGTGAGTGCGGTAGAGGGTTGGGGCGATGTATCGCTTAGTGGAAAAGTAACAGCCACAAAACATCCAAAATTATAATATTTAGATTCCTCAATATTTTAGTATAGCTACTAAAATATATTAATTCAGCTCTGGTATAATATGTTTTACGGTAGAGGAGCAGGTGCCCGTTTCCGCATATGAAAAAGAATCCGTATAAAATTTTATCATCGAAAGTTGTATATAAAAATCCCTGGATTGAGGTGAGGGAGGATGAAGTGATTCGTCCGGATGGCAAAAAGGGGATTTTTGGGACAGTAGATATTGGAGAAGGAGTAACCATACTCGCAGTTAATAAAAATAAAGAGGTTTATCTGATAAAAGAATTTTATTATGCTTTGGGTGAATACGGTATCCAGACTCCTTCAGGAGGAATTGAAAAAGACGAAACCCCACTTCAGGCTGCTAAAAAGGAGCTTTTGGAAGAGGCAGGAGTAGTTGCAAAAAAGTGGATTCCGCTGGGATTTATAAACGCTTTAACCGCAACCGTAAAATCTCCACAGCATTTATTTTTGGCGCTCGATCTTGAAATGCAGGCTCAAAAGGAAAAAGAGATTGAAGTAATAAAAACCACTTTGGAGAAAGCTTATAAAATGGTCATCGATGGTGAGATAACATATGCACCTAGTTGCGTGACGATTCTGAAGGCAAGAGACTATTTAAATAAGCATTCTCAAATTACTCAATAGTTATTCCCAAAATCCTGTCTCCGATTATTATTTTATTCACTACATCCATTCCCTGTGTGACCATGCCGAAGTTGGTATACTGACCATTCAACCAATCAGCGTCCTTTGTGGTTATAAAAAATTGAGCATCGTTTGAGACCCTTGCGCCCTGACCTACTTGCATATCACTTGATGCAGCCATACCCAAAGAGCCCACCAAAAATGGCTTGGTATTTAGCTCAGTTTGAATAGCACCTCCCCCATTTCCCGTTCCGCTGGGGTCACCGCCTTGCACAACCCAGTCCTCAACTCTGTGGAATTTAAGATTTTTATAAAAATTGCTTCTTGACTTAGCAATGAAATTGGCAACTGTCTTCTGAGCCTCCTTACCAAAAAGAACGACAGAAATATTACCTTTACTTGTCTTAATAGTTGCCGATACTGATGCGTTAATTGGCCCCTGAATTGCGGCCTGAGGTGCTTGCTGCGTTTGTTGTTGCTGTTGAGCCTGCTGTTGCTGTCCCTGCTGTTGGTTTTGAAGGGGGGCTTGGGATATAAATTCCAGCTTGTCCCTTGTGGGGGGAAGTGAGGGAGTTTGGTTGGTGGAATACGAGACGTTGAAAGCCTCTTTTTGCGTGGAATAAACTATCAGACCGAATATAAAAATAATACCAACAGTGACCAATGCATGAAATTTATTCACCTCTATATTTTACCACAAATGAGATCTTTTTACAGATTTTTTGAGGAGTATATCATGCGCTGGACTACTGTTATAAGAGACAGAAGAATTAATAAAATAAAAATGCACTCAGCCAGGTTCAATGTTTGTATAATTATATTGGGAAAAAAAATAAATGATAGAAATCCAATGAAAATAATACCCAGTCTTTCAGATCTCTCTATAATTCCGATGCTTGATGCAAAATTCGCGTCCCCCTTACTCCTTACGCCGCCTTGAGCCCTGATATAACTGGTCAAATACGAAAGTAACAAAATTGGAGCTACGATTTCCCATCTGACAATACCTCCAAATGAAAAGGCTGTAATTATAAAAAAATCACTTACTCTGTCCATTGTTGAGTCAAGTAATCCTCCGAAGTTGGTAACTTTATTGTATTTTCTGGCGATCATACCGTCGATTGTGTCAAATATTGTTCCTAAGAATGCAATAATTGCCAGGAAGTACCATCGGTTTATGACAAAGACAAAAAACAAAAGAGGTGGTATACTTCCTAATAGGGTAAGAATGTTAGGACTAACCGAGGACAATCTTTCAGCCAAAGGCTCTAAATATTTTTCGATTTGAGGCTTTTTATTACTTAACATTTGCAAATGTTTCTATGTACAAAGTTGATCTTCATACGCATTCAATCATATCATATGACGGCGGTATTACAAAAAAACAATACACAAGGCTTTTGGATAAAGGAGTCCTTGATTGTATAGCTATTACAGACCATAATGAAACAAGTTTTGCAAGGGTATTGAATAGTGAACTTGGGGACAAAATCATAGTCGGTGAGGAAGTCAAAACAACGGATGGGGATATTATCGGTTTATTTTTAAAACGGACAATTCCCCCGGGACTTTCCGCTGTTGAGACGGTTTCAGAAATTAAGAAAGACGGAGGACTGGTTTATATACCACATCCTTTTGAAAAAATTAGGGATAGCTTGCAGGAAGAAGATCTTATGAAGATAATTAACCAGGTGGATATAATTGAAGTATTTAACGGCCGGGGAGTCTGGCGGGGACAGCCTGATAAAGCAGCGGAGGTCGCGTTTACGCACAAAGCCGCAATGGCCTCAAGCAGCGATGCCCACTGCCTTCCGGGAATACGGACCGCTTACAGTTTAATTAGTAAATTTCCGGATAGAGGATCATTAAGAGAACTTTTGCAAAAAGGACAATTGCAAAGAAAACATGCGGCTTTTTATTCATTGATCTGTCCTGGTTTTAATAAACTGAAAAATAAGTTATTTATATAAATATATGAAAGATTTACTTTTTTTAATAAATCCGCGGTCTAAAAGTGGAAATGCAGTTAAGATGTGGGAAAATGCCCGTAAAAAATATCCAATCTTGCCGGTTGATCCGGTCGATATTACCAAAATAGATATTAAAACAATTATAAAGCAAAAGCAGCCCTCAGTTGTTGTTATTGCAGGAGGGGATGGAACTATTAATTCGGTTTGTAGTGAGGTAGCGGATATGCAAAAAAAACCATTATTAACAATTATTCCCCTCGGATTGGGCAATGCCTTATCCTATTGTCTGGGCGTTGAAAACTTGGAAAAAGCAGTGAGTGTGATAGAAAATCCTGAAAAGAAAATAACTATAGATTTGATGAAAACAAACATTCCCAATCACGAAAAAGGTGTTTTCAGTATCAGCGCAGGATTTAGCGCAAGGATTGTATTTCAAAGACAGGCATATAAATATATCGGATTTGGATCCTACATAATATCTACTATTCAGAGTTTATTTTCTCATCCTGAAAATGAAATTACTTTTACTATTGATCATAGTGTAACCTTAACAGCTAAAGCCTCATCCCTCATACTTGCCAATAGTCCTGTCATAGGCCTGAACTATATCGTGGCCCCAAATGCCAGACTAAATGATGGATTTCTTGATGGTACTTTGATTTCAACCAAGTATTCCGATATCACCAATATGCGCTTGAGAGGGTTTAAGCACCCTTTATATTCCGAGTTGGGGAAAGTACGTTTCAAAGCAAAACACATTAGTATAGAAGGTGAGCCATTTGTACAAATTGATGGTGATCCGGCAAAACAAAAAGGAAAAATAGAGATAGAAATTCTGCCCTCCCAGGTTACTTTTTTGAGGAATTCTGATAATAATATTGACCAGGAATATTTGCCTTTCGTAAAATGATAAAAGAAATTTTTTTTGTGTGGTGGTTTTTTGCGCCGGCCGGTGTTGCAAATGTAGCTGCCTTTTTTTCGGGAAAAGCTCCTTTTCTTAAAAAATATTCCTATCCGGCTGACTTTAACATAAGCCTCCGTGGAAAACGCATTCTGGGAGATAATAAAACCATAAGAGGATTTATTTTTGGGGTATTGGGAGCAATAGCGATTGTGTATCTCCAGATTTTTTTATATAGAAATATTCCCTTACTGCGAAGCATTTTGCCAATTAATTATAATTCAATAGACCCGATTATTTTTGGAGCCCTAGCAGGGTTTGGCGCGTTATTCGGGGATAGTGTAAAAAGCTTTTTTAAGCGTCTTGTGGGGGTTGCTCCGGGAAAAAGCTGGTTTCCTTTTGATCAGGCCGACTATATAATAGGAGGGATATTGTTTACTTCTCTATACATTAGATTAAGTAATGCGGAATATATTATTTTATTCTTTGTATGGTTTTTGATTCACCCCC
>DATLNW010000111.1:0-2726 GCA_035536575.1 Lysobacterales bacterium | reverse complement strand
TAATTTTTCTTTCTGTTTTGGATCTTTCAATAATTCATCAAATTCTTTAGAACGTTTATCAAGAAGAGTTAAATCATCTAACACGTGTGGGTTGTTTGTTTTTTCAAATTTCTCCTCGTTAAGCCAATCAAGGGTGCCAATAGCCAGATCTGTAAAATAACCTATATCATTACTCCATCTACGAGATAAATCATTTGTACTTACTCTGTGACTCACATTGAATTCATCATGTTGCCGATTACCATTACCTTCTAATCTATGTAGCTGTTCTTTATTTGGTTTTAAGTTTGCAAGATCCATTAAAGATACTTCTCCAGTGATAAGAGATCTGAAAAGAACAGGTGCCATGGCTTGGGCCATCACAGGGAAACCAACAGGAAAAGATGAATTGGCATCAACCAAAGAACGAAGCCAGGTTTCGGGGATTCCATTTGGTTGCCCTACATTTTCGACAACTTCATTTCTCATCGTGCCCGAATGATAACATTAAAATATTAAATTGTCAAACTATAGGATTATAAATTGGCCTTGCTTAATTATAAATTATAAAAAAAATATTCTCTAACATCTCTGTAGTATAATGAATCTGCTTAAAATGAAAAAAATCCTTAATATAGATCAAGCAATCCAGGTTGCGAAAGATTTAAATAAAAAAGGTAAAACCATTGTACTTGCCGGGGGGTGTTTTGATATTCTTCATGTCGGTCATATTGCATATCTAACCGGTGCTAAAAAAGCCGGTGATGTACTTTTTATATTTCTTGAATCTGACGATAATATAAAAAAGCTCAAGGGAAATAACCGTCCGTTGAATACTCAGACGGACCGTGCAATAATACTTGAAAACCTGGAAATGACAGATTACGTAATTCCCTTACCTAGGGTAGAGAATGACACGGACTATGACAGACTGGTAATTTCAATAAAACCTGCTATAATCGCAATAACCAAGGGTGACCCAACCCGGGAACATAAAGACCGACAGGCGAAATTGGTAAATGGGAAAGTACTTGGTGTTTCTGCCCCAATTGTAAATAAATCAACAACAAGATTGATCAATATTCTAAATGAAATATGAGTTTAAATAAGCTTTTCGTAATTTTTGGAATAATTCTCGTTATTTTTGCCGGAGTTGTTTTTTTTCAGGTTAATTCCAGGTCTGATGCATCCAAAAACACAGTAAAAATCAACAACCGTACCTTTAATGTCGAAGTAGTAAATACGCCTGATAAACAACAACTGGGACTGTCAGGACGCAATTCTCTCCCAAAGAATCAGGGCATGTTATTTGTATTCGATAAAACAGATTATCATACTTTTTGGATGAAAAATATGAAATTCCCTATTGATATTATTTTTATAAAAGATGGCAAGATAGTCTCCATAGCAAAAAACGCTCAACCCCCAAAGCCGGGTGAAGGAAATCTACCTCTTTATAAATCCGGTGGAGCGATAAATAAAGTTCTTGAGATTAATGCAGGTCTCTCAGATAAACACAAAATGAAACCGGGAGATAAAGTGGAGATAAAATTAGATAAATAGTTTTCATCTGCGAGGTTCCCTGCCGCAGGCAGGCATTTGCCATTGATTATCAGTTTAAAATTATTAAATTGAAAATCGCCAAATAATTGGAAAATGGTAAATGGATAATGGAAAATTATATGTATATTCTTGGTATTGAAACATCCTGCGATGAAACTTCAGCCGCAATTATAGAAGGATCAGGCAATAACCTTAAACTCCTATCAAATATTACCTCAACCTCTCTTCTTATGCATGGAAAAACAGGGGGAATAATTCCTGAGAACGCTGCCCGTGAGCAAGTTAAATTTATTATTCCTGTTATTCAAGAGGCCTTAAAAAAAGCTTTTGATAAAAACCATGTCGTCCCCGACCTCTATCGGGGATCCATAGATTCCCGCTTTCGCGGGAATGACAAATTAAGTGGTTTTGACTATTTAAGCAAAATTGACGCTATTGCTCTGACCTACGGACCCGGTTTAATCGGATCACTATTGGTTGGTGTAGAAACTGCCAAAACAATTTCTATGGTTTATAATATTCCACTCATTCCGGTAAATCACATGGTAGGCCACATCTACGCTAATTTTATTAGTGTAAACTCGAAATCCGAAATCCGAAATCCGAAACTAAACCCTAAACCCTATAACCTATACCCTGACATCGAATTCCCCGCAATCGCACTTGTAGTATCCGGAGGTCATACTGATTTGCTACTTATGAAAAACCATGGTGACTTACAGCTTCTTGGAGGAACAAGGGATGATGCTGCAGGTGAGTGTTTTGACAAGTGCGCAAGGCTTTTGGGATATAGTTATCCGGGCGGTCCAAAAATTGCTGAGCTCTCCGAAAAAGGTGATCCCAAAGCTTTTCGCTTTCCACGCCCCATGATAGGAAGTCATGACTTTGATTTTTCATTTTCAGGACTTAAGACATCATTTTTTAATGCCACCAAAGAGCACTTCTCAATACTTCGGAATGATATTCCCAATTCAAAAGTCGGCTGGAATCAAGTTGCAGAAGGTAGACACTCAATAAATGACAAACAAAAATTATATGATCTCTGTGCGTCTCTTCAGGAAGCCATAGTTGATGTCTTGGTAAAAAAGACAATTAAAGCAGCGAAGAAATACAATGCAAAATCCTTACTAATATCAGGAGGAGTCGCTGCCAATCAGGCTCTTCGTGATAAGTTATCAGTTATA
>DATLNW010000110.1:0-2326 GCA_035536575.1 Lysobacterales bacterium | reverse complement strand
TTCCAGGAAATTCTGGAAGTTTGCGCTTCGTTACTATACAAGCGCCAGCGGATAAAATTCTTGTTTTTCAACGGTTTTTGAGGTAAAATAGACGCGATCCCAGGAAGAAGGATCGCTACTACCCGTCGCATAAAGCTATGGGTAGAGGAAAGTCCAGACAGGTGTAAAGTCCCGTTTAGAAACTTAGTTTCTAACGGGATAAAGCCGGGGACGGAGTTTACGCTCCGACTAGCAATAGCTGGTGACTTAATACTTTACTCACATGTGGTATTAAGTACAAATTCTGAATTGACAGAATTTGAGAGTAACAGAAACGAGTGAGTCTGAAACGGATAATCCCACCTGCTGCAACCTCCGAATTGGTACGTTTGAGGCGCTTTACCCGAGTACCTAAAGTTTGAGGGCACCTAGCCGAATAGGCTGGCAGAATGACTAAATATCATTTTGAGACAAATTGCGGTCAAGAACAGAATCTGGCTTACTCTCTTCCTGGGGTTATTTTTTGTTTTAGCGCTTCCAGCAGCTCTGGGAATTTTGGTTTGTGATAATCTCCTCCGAAGTGGCCTTGATCTGTGAATTCGTGATAATCGGTTGCGAGCTTATCATGTATAAAACGGGGTTCCTCAATTGGGATCCAAGGATCATCTGTTGAGGCAAATTGGATAATCCACTGTTGATTTTGTTTAATTGCATTCCAATCCCATGGGGTGTCAAAATATCCGCTAGATTTTTCTTTTGCGTCTCCTGTGTCTGTATAGTACGATCCAACTAGAACAGATCCAAAAATTTTGTTACTTTCTGCATAACGCATCGCGGCAATAGCACCTGAAGAGTGGCCAATAAGAATAGTATTTTCATCTGCTCCCAATTCTTTTAGAAAAGGAAGCCAATATTTTGCCCTTGCTAAATCACTGTCAGGGAAATCTTTTGCAATAACAGTTACGCCAATTTTTTCCAATTCTTGTTTTAGGTAAGGGAACCAATTATCTTTTGGGGTCCCGCCGCCATTGCCGGGAATAAAAATAGCCTTTGTCATTAATATATTATATCAAATTTGGTATGTGACTATTGTAGAATATCTTTAAAATTTTTTAGAAAACTAAACATAGATTAATTATACTTTCTATTAATCTTGTCGTACTAGTATACTAGTATGATGTAAGTGAAAATAGTATGATGGTGTTTATATGCATTATAAAAATGTTTGAGGATAAGAGTATCTACTCTTCCAATTTTTCAGTAAGTTCTTTTTTTATCTCACTACTTAATGTCTTTGCTGAAGATAGTTTTTGTCCCATCCCGGTGAAGCTTTTATTTACATTCATGTATTGATTGGAGGCATTTCCAAGGTGTTTTCCCAAAGTGTCAAGGGACTCGTTAACTTTTTCATAATCGATTTGAAGAGCACGAAGTAATCGGAAAACCTGACGTGATTCCTGCTCAATTTTTTTGCCCTCAAATGAGAGAAGAATTGTCTGTAAATGCGCATAAAGCGTACTTGGCGAGACAATATATATTCTCCTATTCTTTGCATATTCAAGAACAGATTCCATGTTTACGAGCTCATAGAATACCGATTCGCTTGGTACATACATAAGGGCGAAATCCATAGTTCCCTCATCCGGCAAGATATATTTTTTGGCAATAGATTCAATATGTTTTTTAATGTCCCTTTCAAGCTCGCGTCGGTAAAGCTTTACATCTACTTCTGTTTTGGCTTTTGCCAATTTCTGGAAATTCTCCATAGGAAATTTTGCATCAATTGGTAAGATCCCGGCATCTGTTTGTATGGCTGCATCTACTTTTTCACCGGACTGAAATGTGTATTGAAGATGAAAGCTGTTTTTGGGAAAGATTTGTGTAATCAGATCTTTCAAGACCTGCTCACCGATATTGCCGCGAAGTTTGGGACTTTTTAAAAAATCTTGCAATTCCTTCATGCTTCGTCCAATCTCACTCATCTGTCCGACTTCATGGCCAACATCGCGGATTACGGCAGCTGCTTTATCAAGCCTGTCATTTAATTGTTTGGAATTTTCCTGAAGAGTGCGGACTGTGCTTTCCGAGTTAGAATCAATAGACGCCTGCATAGATTTGAGCCATTCAAGAAGGGTTTGATCAGTATTTTTACTATTTATCGAAGAAAGTTTTCTGTTGATAAAGAAAATTATTGCTATAAAACCTAGTCCTATAATTAGGGTTAGAAAATAAAAGTTATTCATATATACTATTTTAACACTTTTTGTAAACCCCTCACCACAACATTTGATTAATCAGAGCAAGATTATGGGTAAGAAGCAATTATAAGGCGTGGTGAGGGGTAAAT
>DATLNW010000109.1:0-10897 GCA_035536575.1 Lysobacterales bacterium | reverse complement strand
TTTTGTCCCCTTAATTCTTGCTTCTTAATTCTTAATACTGCAAGGATTTCGTCCGCTCCGCTTATCAGCCTCGCACCTTTTGCAATCAATCCATGCGGACCTTTTGAGAGACTTGATGTAATTGGCCCTGGAACTGCAAATACAGGTCGCCCGTTTTCAAACGCATCCGCGGCTGTATACAAAGCCCCACTATCTGCTGCGCCTTCCGTAACCACAACTCCTTGAGACAATCCTGAAATAATCCTATTTCTTGAGGGGAAAGACCCTTTTGAGGGCGGCTCCCCGAGTGGGTACTCAGAAACGATTGCCCCGCCGGACGCAAGAATACTATTATATACAGTCAGATTCTCGCGTGGATAACAGCAGTCAACGCCGCAGCCAAGGACTGCAATTGTCAGGCCTTTATTCTCAACCGTTGTCTTGTGAGCGAGTGCATCTACTCCGAACGCAAGACCTGAAACAATTATAAATCCGCTGTTGACCAAATCCAAAGTCAAATTATGGGTAACCTGCTTTCCGTATTCTGTAATTCTTCTGGTCCCGACAATCGCTATTGTTCGCCTGTTCTCCAAATTTTCAAAATCCAAACCGCCCTTTACATAAAGCACAAAAGGAGGTTTTTTTATTTGAGAAAGAAGCTTCGGATAATCTTTATCGATCAGTGTAAAAAAACTGACTTTCTGCTTTTTAAGCTTTTTTTCATAATCAGAAATCAAAAATTTATCCCTGAACTCAACAAATTGTGGGGCCAAAGCCTTACCAAGTACTTTTTCCAAAGAAGGAAAATCAGCCTTCCAGGCTTTCTCTGCGGTCCTAAATTCTATAAGAAGTTTGGCGAACTTCCCAGGCCCAATTCCTGAGAAGGATGAAAACCCAAGCCAATACGATCTTTCCTGCATAGTAAGTGTCAATTTTTTAGCAATTTAATTAACTCTCCTGTTGAGATCTTGGCTTGGCGGAGAACTGCCCGAAGCGTTCCCTGAGGAATTGGTTTGGGATGAACCGTGACTTGTGTCCATCTCCCATCCGGGTGAGAAAGGCGGTGATGACTCCCCCTTTTACCAACGACTCTAAATCCCAATCTTTCAAGAAGACTAATTAGTTCTTTTGCTTTGACATTTCGGGGCAGTTTGCTCATTTAGGCAAGTGAGATTTTTACACCAGTGGGGACTTTTACTTTAGCAGACGTAATGATCTGCTCTTCAATATTATCAACCGGCACGTCTTCTCCGGCTTTTGCCAAAGATTCTATTGCAAGCTCAATACCATCTTTTATACTTACCAGTACTTTTTCCGCCGTATCGCCATAATCGCTAATTCCCAGTTTTGGGCAATAGGCTACATAAACATCTGATCCATCTTCATATTGCTCTTTTTCAATGATTATTCTGTAATCTAAAACATTCTTTTGCATAGTAATAGTATATATCAGAAGCGCTTATGCGGCAAGTTTTATTTTGTAAAATACGCCTCGAGGATTTTTTTGGCGATTGGGGCTGCTTCATTTGAACCTTCACCACTTTCCTCATTTAATACTGTTACAACTATTTCGGGATTATATGCAGGTGCAAAAAGCGTAATCCATGCATGAGGAAGAGTCTCTTCTCCTCCATGCTGAGCTGTTCCTGTCTTGCAGGCAACCGGAATCTCTCTTTGATCATTCAAACTTGCAGAACCTGACCCCTCTTTCACCTCTAAAAAATTTTTCCCATCAATCTTTAATTTTTGATTTTTAATTTTTAAATTAAATAATGGCCACGCAACACCTATTGTCTGAGTACAACTATCTATCATGCCCTGCCTAATTAAAGAAACTGTTTTCTCATTTAGTAAATTTTGATTTTTGATTTTTGATTTTTGATTTTTTAATAGATGGGGCTCATACAAGCTTCCCCCATTGGCGATAATGGTCGCAAACATATTTACCTGCAGAGGCGTAGTCAATACATATCCCTGCCCGATTCCATAATGATATGTGTCCCCCAGGTACCAACTCTCCCCAATTTGCTTCTTTTTCCAAGCAGGATTCGGTACCAATCCTTCCTCCTCCCCTCCCAGATCTATCCCTGTTTTTGCCCCAAGACCCATCTTTTCTGCCATCTTGGAAAGCTTGTCAACGCGGACTTTTTCTGCGAGTTTGTAGAAAAAAATGTCGTTAGAACGAGAAAGTGCCCGGGTCACATCCAGCTCTCCCGGCTCAGTCCTACCGTAATTTGTGTGGTACCAATTTGCAAAAGAGAACTCCCCAACCCGTATAATGCCGGTATCTTTTATGCGGTAGTTCTCATCTATCGTATTATCATTCAACCCGGCTGCTGCTGTAACCAACTTAAATGTCGAGCCGGGTGGATAAATCCCTGAAATCGCCCGGTCCAAAAGAGGTTGAGTCTTGGAATCATTTATAATGTCTGTTGTCTTTTGATACGCACTGTCAGTTGCTGTCTTATACGTTCCGTCCCGGGTAAAAAGATTTGGGTCAAAGGAAGGTCTGGAAATAAGTGCGAGTATTTCACCATCCGGAGTGCTCACAATAACCGCTCCCCTCTTTACATTTTTTGTGGCATCATGCGTTGCCTTTTGAATACGTGCATCAATCGTTAAGCTGATATCCTGCCCCGGTACAGGGTCTGTTGTGCCTAACGATCTGACTTTTTTACCCATGACATCAACCTCAATAAGCTGCTTGCCATCAGTTCCTTTGAGAATATGCTCATATTCCCGCTCAATTCCGCTTTTTCCGACCCAATCAGTCCCATTATAATCAGCAAATTCGGTTGAGTTAAGTTGCTCTTTTGAAATTTGTCCTATATATCCAAGCACATGACTCATCCCGTCTTTATATGGATACTCACGATGAGTATCAATCTCCAGATTCTTCTCCCCTTTTGCGAGTAAAGTCAAGGCTTCCTCCCTTGAGAGTAGCTTGGTCTCTTTTTCATTTATGATTTTCCTAAATCCGGGAGCGTTTTGGACAAGTGGTACACCAAATCTATCAAATATAACTCCTCTTGGTGCATGTATTATCTGTGTCCGGATTCTATTGGAATCAGAAAGTATTTTATACTCAGCACCTTTTACGATCTGCAATTGAAAAAGTTTGAAAAATAGCACAGCGCCTGCGACAATTAAAACAATTGGAAAAATGACACCACGTAGCCTCAGTTGCAATGGGCCACTGGAATATCTTCTCTTTTTTATCTTCTCTGTTTTGATGTGCTCTCCAAAAGCAAAACCTGTCTTCATATATTATTTTCCTGTAAGTAACTTTGTTTTTGGGCTCCGTTAACAAGACTTAGCAGTATAAATAATACTACGGCAATAATTGAGCAGATTGCAGAAAGCGCCATTGATCCAACTCCGGCAAAGATCAAAAGATACAGATACCCGCCGATAAAAGTGCTTACGATTATAAATGGAAATGAGACTATCTCATACTTCTTTCTGTACAGAAGCATTACGTAGAAAAATAAAAGAAGAAAAAGAAATGTGCTTCCGATTGCCCTGACAGTTAACAAATCAAGAAGTAATCCGGCGAAAAAAGCAGTGTAAAATACACCCCGTTTTCTTATGACAATTAGGCTACAAAGAAGGCTGATAAATACCAACGGAATTGTAGTCACTGTCCCCTCAAGTAGCGTAAATACAGCAAGTATAGCAAAAAATATAAATAGCATCTGTTAAATTATAATTCACCGGATGATCACAAAAACCATCTCAATTTTTGAAAAATCCAAAAGACTTTTTACCTCAGCTGTTTGGAAAAGATTGCTTGCTTTTTTATTTACACTTATTATTTTGCCTATTATCAAATCGGGCGGAAATCCAACACCTTCCTCATTAACATCACCTTTTGTAACCACCAATTCTCCTTTTTCTAGTTTTTCAGACAGAACAACATTGTCAAGAATTATCCCGTTTTCCCCTCCTTTTACAGCGCCTTGGGTTGAGGAATTCAGAACTTTGGCAGTTAAGAAAATATTTTGGCTGACAGGGAGATCAACAACCGAGATACGCGCAGATGACTTTGAAATCTTTCCAACTAAATTATCTTTAAAAACAACTATGTCCCCTTTCTCAACTCCGTCATCAGACCCTCTATCAATAATTATTTGGTCTATTTTTTGTCCGACAACGTGCGCCGGAAGCAGTTTTTGAGGCGATGGGTTGGCAGTGCGGAATTGATCCCTGAGGGCTTGGTTCTCACGAATCAGCTCTTTCTGCTTCATAAGTTCTGATAAGATCTTACTGTTTTCCGCGCGCAATCTATCTGCATCAGATAAGTTTTGAGGACCCGAAATTACACCGAAAACTAATCTCTGTAGCGGGACTGTTCCTCTCTCCAAAATACTATTGAGACCATTGAGATATCCTGCCCTTGAGAGAATAATAAGAAGAATTGAAAGTGTAAGAAGTATAAGAAAAGTAGGGAAAAAGTTCTTCTTTTTCTGCATAGAGACTATTCTAGTACGTTTAGTCACGCTTGACAAGCAAATAGTGAAGTTGTATTATCCGCTGATGGCAAGACCAGATGGAGCACCACGCCCTGATGGGCGAAGTGACCAAGAAAGAGCAAGAGACGCTTTTGTTACTTTTGAGAGAGCAGTTAATAGAGCCGTCGATCAATTGAGGCCAGATTCTGTAAGAACGTCCGCAAGAGATACTAAGCCTGATTTAGGTTTTGAATTAACATATCAACTGCCAGACCGCCATTATCCGTTTGAATCTCTCACTGTAAGTCACAGCCATAATTTACGCCATTTGAGACTGGATACAAGAATTGTAAGCCAAGCAGGCCCAAATGGAGAATTGGGATTTACCCAAACTCAAATACTTCGGGCAAAAGAAAAAACATTGCTCATAACAGAACCACGGCAGTTGGATGTTGAAGAAATGGAAAGGGTGGCAAAAGTCGCAGATAACCCAACGATGAATGCAAAATTAATTGGATTAATAGTTGAGCCAACGCGAAAAGATGATGAAGAGATTACTAGTGCTATACGAACTGCAACTCGATCTGAAAATGCTGTATCACTTTGGCACAACCAGCATGCAAGCTAGTAATATTTACCTGGCTTCCTCAATCCCCAATAACCACCACTCTCTAGGAAGATTTTGTGGATTTGAGTCGTTTGTTTATTCCCTCCATGAGAAGCATTCTGGCAAGTGTCGAAACGTTCAGGCCTTTGCTTCTGGCAATTTTTTCAAGCTGATCCTTAAATTCTTTTTGTAAACGCACCACCAGTGTCTTCTCCCGCGGCTTATCAAGTTCAAAAACAATCTCTACATCCTCAAATTCATCCCAATAGTCTGTAAAACTGTGAGTATCCCACCATTTTGCCTCTTCAGCATATGTCATTTTATCAAAGTCCGGAAGTTTATTTTTTTTCTTTTTCATAAATAATTTTCCTCTCGTCTTTATCAGAATCCCGTGCGGTTACTGGATAATAAATGCCTTTTTCTTTTCTATTAATAACTATGGATAGAATCCTAGAACCGCTTCTACCTATTATTAGGTATCTGCCCTTTTTAGCTTTTTTGTGAGCTTTTATATTCTTCGCAATTTCTTCAACCTCACTTTGAACAACTTTATGCTTCTTAATATGCTCTAAGTTGTATTCATCCCAAACAAGCTTCTTAATTACTATTCTTGTCATATTGTATTACACTGTATTACATTTTGTCAAGTCCTATCTTAATCCCCCAATAACTTTCACCCGCTCTAGGAGTACTTCATCCTGTAGAACTTTCCCGGCGCCCTTTATCACAGATGTCATAGGGTCTGCGGAGACGTAGACAGGCATCTTGACCCGCTCTACAATCAGCTGATCAAGTCCTGAAAGATTGGCCCCGCCACCTGTTAGGAGGATTCCCTGCTCCAGGATATCAGGAAGAAGTTCCGGTGGTGTCTCCTCAATCACATCTGCAATGGCTTGTATTATTTTATTTATAATTGGCGAAAGCGCTTCTCGAATTTCTGTTTCTGAGAGTCTCAAACTTTTAGGAAGACCTGTTTCGATATCACGTCCCCTAACAATCATGACTTTAGCACTTTTATCTACTTCTTCATTCTCCTCGCTTTCGTCCTTTCCCCTTAACCCTTTACCCTTCCCCCTTACGTCAAACGCGCTTCCAATTCTTATTTTTATTTCCTCAGACGTTGCCTCGCCCAGCAGCATTCCATGACGCAAACGTACGTAGTGCAAAATCGCCTGATTCATCTCGTCCCCTGCAAGCTTTAGAGATCTTCCGACCACAATTCCGCCCAGGGAAATTACTGCAATCTCAGTCGTTCCCCCGCCTATATCAACAACCATGACACCTTTTGAGGCAAAAATAGAAATCCCCTCCCCAATTGCAGCAGCCATCGGTTCTTCTATCAGATATGCCTCCCGCGCACCTGCTGATAACGCTGCCTCCCAGACAGCACGCCTCTGAACTTCTGTCACAGCTGAGGGGATACCGATAACGACTTTTGGTTTTACAAAAAGACCGCTCAGACGTCCCCCCAGATCATGGACCTGTTTTATATAATGGGATATTTGCCCAACGGTTGCGTCAAAATCAGCAATTGTTCCACCGACCAAGGGTCTGACCGTTTCAATTGAGGAGGGGGTTTTACCAAGCATTTTTTTTGCCTCAGATCCTATTGCGATGATTTGTTTGGATTTCTTGTGTCTGGCAACAACTGCCGGTTCGCGGATGACAATTCCGCGTCCATTGACAAAAATCAAGGTATTCGCAGTTCCCAGATCAATCCCCATATCAGTGCTGAAAAGACCGTAGAAGCTATTTAAGAGATTCATATTCAAACTCATTCTATCAGCTTGCCCTGCTAGAAATCCAGCGCTAATTTAATAGAAATTAGCTATAAAAACTTTCTAACAGGGCTTGCGGCTAAAATTACCATATGATAGGATTAAGAAATCTTCCATTGTCCATTTATCATTTTCCATTTATTTGCATATTGTTCGATTTAACAATTGGAAAATAGAAAATTGATAGAAAATGGCAAGTGGAAACTGGAAAATATATGAAGCTTGTTTCATACTGTAACCGCGTCATCGAGTATTCCTTCTATGTCCTCTTTCTCCTCGTCCCCTTATTTTTTGCAGGCGCGCCTTCAGAGCTTTTTGAATTCCCCAAAATGTGGCTGACATTTGTTATTACCATTTTGATTACGTCATCATGGTTTGCAAAAATGATCTTCCAGAGAAGAATTCATATTCAAAGAACTCCACTTGATATTCCGCTACTTCTTTTTTTAATTGCCAATATTGTATCTACCATTTTTTCACTTGATCCACATGTATCGCTTTGGGGATTTTATTCCCGTTTTAACGGAGGCCTGCTTTCCATAATTTCTTATATATTTTTGTACTATGCTTTTGTCTCAAATTTATCTATTAAGCATGCTTTTACAATTTTAAAAGTTAGCCTTTTTGCAGGCCTTCTTGTGGCTGTCTGGGGACTGCCTTCGCATTTTGGCTGGGACCCGACTTGTTACGTTTTCAGGGGAAGCTTTGACACAACGTGTTGGACTGAAGCATTTCGGCCTACGATAAGAATTTTCTCAACCCTTGGCCAACCAGCCTGGCTCGCTGCATATATGTCTGTTCTAATACCAATCGCAATCGCATTCGCGATGAAAAACTCGAAACTCGAAACTCGAAACTCGAAACAATCTCAAAATACAAATAACCAAAATTCAAAACGTTTTGGAAATTTGAATTTAGAAAATTCTAATTTGTTTCGGATTTCGGATTTCGGATTTCGGATTTTCCTTCCAATATCACTCCTATTTTACGCCTGCCTCACCTACACCGACACAAGGGGCGGATTTATAGGGTTTTGGATAGCAAACCTGGTCTTCTGGGCTATAATTCATTTGAAGAAACTATTCCGAAATAACTTCCTCAAATACTTTCTTACATTCAATCTCTTATTTTTGATCTTTAATTTCTTCTCAGGTATCCCTATTTCCCAGCTATCCGGATTTACCTTACCTGAGCTTAGCAAAAACACCCAATCTATAGACGCTACTCCAACTAAGCCACAGCCTGCAGCAGGCGCACTTGGAGGAACTGATTCCGGAAAAATCCGGCTTCTTGTCTGGAAGGGCGCAATTGACGCATGGAAGGAAAAACCTTTCTTTGGTACCGGCGTTGAAACATTTGCCTATGCATATTACAAATCAAGGCCCATTGAGCACAATCTCACTTCAGAATGGGACTATCTCTACAACAAAGCACACAATGAATATCTGAATTACCTGACAACAACGGGTATTTTTGGACTTGGAAGTTATCTGGCGATTGTTGGAGTATTTTTATTTCAAGGCTTAAAATATTTAAACTCGAAACTCGAAACTCGAAACTCGAAACCAGACTTCGCCAAGGCTTCATCCGGCAATGCAATCTCAAAAGAAGTTGCTTCGCCCTTCCGTAGCTTTAGCGTAGGAGGATTTCGGATTTCGGATTTCGGATTTCGGATTTTAATTTTTGGTTTAATCGCTGGTTATATCTCAATCCTCGTCTCCAACTTCTTCGGCTTCTCTGTTGTTATCATAAATCTCTACTTTTTCCTTATCCCCGCATTTGTTTTCATTTTGGGCGGCATGCTAAGTCCTGAAAAGATCTTGATTTTTCCCAACAAAAAATTAGGAATTAACCTGCCTGCCGGCAAGGCAGGGAATCAAGAATTAAGGGAAAATAAAAAAATTACCGCGTTGCAATGGCTTCAAATTGTTATCTTACTTCTTACTTCTTACTTCTTACTTCTTAGCCTATACCGCTATTGGGTAGCAGACATTGCATATGCCAATGGATCAAACCTCAATAAAGGCGGTGCTCCCCAGGACGCATATCCATATCTGGTCCAGGCAGTTAGTCTGAAAAATAATGAACCTATTTATAAGGACGAATTATCACTGAATATGGGAACACTTGCTGCTGCACTATATCTCCAGAAAGACGCGTCAAGTGCAGCCGAGCTTAAAAACCAGGCAATCGCCCTAAGCGATGAAGTTGTCAGGGATCACCCGAACAATATTGTTTTTTGGAAAAGCCGCGTAAGACTTTTTTACACCCTCGCCCAGGGTGACCCGGCTCATGAAAAATCATATTACGCAAAAGCGCTAAAATCCATTGAAAAATCTCAGGAATTGGCACCAAACGATGCCAAAATTTCTTATAACCTAGGAGTTCTGATGGGCCAAACAGGTGACTTTAAAAAGGCAATTCCGGTTCTTGAAAATACAGTAAGAATTAAGCCCAACTACCGCGATGCTTATTTTGCCCTCGGCCTTTTCTACGAAGAGGCAGGAGAACGGGAAAAAGCTATCCAAGCTTATGAGTATATCCTCAAAAACATTGACCCACAAGATGAGCAAGTAAAAGAGTCCTTGAAAAGCTGGGGAAAATAACATAAAATCCATTACAATATGAAGATTGTACAAGCGCCGGAGCCGGTTTTATCCACTGTTGCAAAACAGGTATCCAAAGTCGACAAATCCATTACCACACTGTTGAAAGATATGGAGGTGGCCCTTTTGGCTGCTTCAGATCCTGAAGGGGTCGGTCTGGCAGCGCCTCAAATTGGTAAATCTCTCCAAATTTTCATTGTCAAAGAAAATCCGGAAGCAGTGCTTAAAGTATTTATCAACCCGGTTATTGAAAAATTCAAGGACAAACCGAAGAAACCAGTTAGTGAAAATCCGCCTGAAATCAACGACGCTCAAGATGTCAAAAACAAAACCAAGGCAAGTTCCAAAGAGAAAAAAGGCGTGCAACTGGAGGGATGTCTTTCGCTCAAAGATATCTGGGGAGTTGTAAAAAGACATGACGAAGTTACTCTTTCATACATGGATGAAAAGGGCGCAAAGCACAACAAGACATTCGACGGCTTTCTCAGCGTTATTATCCAGCACGAGACCGACCATCTCAATGGAATTCTCTTCCCCAAAAGAGTGCTTGAGCAAAAAACCCAACTCTACAAATCAATAAAAAATAAAAAGGGAGAGACCGAATTTGAGGAAATGGAAATCTAAGTCGACATGCGAATTTCTACAAATTAGATGCTAATTAATTCTAATATATAAAATTCGTATATATTCGCATATAATTAGTAGTAATTAGCATTCATGAATATTATATTCTTTGGTAATACTAAATTCTCACTTATCGGGGCTCAGATTATCCACCAAAAGCTTGGGCTGTCACAGATAGTCACTCTTCCCGACCGGCCTGATAAGAAAGGCAGACTCTCCCCCAACCCTTTGAAGACTTTCGCAGAAGAACAAAACATTCCTTATCTTTTAGTTGATAAGATAACTGATAAAACCGTCAAACAGATTGAAGAACTAAACCCAGATTTTATGGTGGTTGAGGATTATGGTTTGATATTACCCCCCCAACTCTTGACACTACCCAGGTACGCAAGCCTGAATATCCACCATTCTTTACTTCCCAAATATCGCGGCACTTCACCTGCCCCATTTGCAATTTTGAGCGGTGACAAAACAACAGGAGTTACAGTTATCGAGATGAATGACAAAGTGGATGCAGGAGATATTTTGGCCCAAAAAGAATACCAGATGAAACCCGATGAAACAACTGAAAGTCTATTAACAGAATTGAACAAACTCGGAGGAGAAATCATAATACCGGTTATAGAGGGCTATATAAAAGGCAATGTTGATGCCAAAAGGCAGGACGAATCAAAAGCAACTTACACTACGCGCATGAGCAAATCTGATGGACAGATTGATATAAATAACCCGCCGGATAAAGAAAAACTTGACCGCATGATACGGGCATACTACCCCTGGCCGAACGTTTGGACGGTCGTTAGACTTAAGGACAAAGAATTAAGAATTAAGCTGCTCCCGCACTCTGTTTGT
>DATLNW010000108.1:0-3440 GCA_035536575.1 Lysobacterales bacterium | reverse complement strand
CCCAAAGTTTGGAGGTGAGATTATGTGTCCAGAAATATATATAGATAAAAAACTGATCGTTGATGTTCCTGATAAAACCGGATATTACCAAACTCCTGATGGCAAACCATTATACATAAACGTAGACGGTATTGGCGCTGAGAATACTTCGCAAACAATTATTGTTGAGGCAGCGGAGTTGGCAGGAAGGCCAGGAGCAAGAAGCGAGCATGGCAGGAGGGAACTCCAGCTTTCCCTAGTTGGTACCGGTGCGCAGAAGTTGCGTTCCCCAGATCCATATAGGAAGGAGATTGGTCCAATGATGGAGATTGTATTGAAGAATCGGCCTATTGGCAGGATAAGCCGTAAGAAATACAAAGAAAAGTTGGAGGGTCTTAATCTTGAGGGGGCAACAAAAAATTATATTCAGCCTCATCCAAGATGGCAACAAGGCCGTGGACGAAGATAACTTCGTAGACGGTTTTACTTAGCGGTTGGGAAGAATTGCTCTCGTTCTCCCAACCGCTTTTGCTATAATATCCTCATGTCTACTGTTCTTGGGGTTTTTGCGCATCCGGATGATGAGACATTTTTTACAGGCGGGACTATTGCTACTCTGGCAAAAGACCACGATGTCTATACGATTTGCATAACCAATGGTGACGCCGGGGAGAATAGTAGTGATAAAACCGGTAATTTAGGAGAAATCCGACGGGACGAATTACTTGAATCAGGGAAGATACTCGGAGTTAAAGAAACATTTTTCCTTGGTTACAAAGACGGTACTCTTTCCAATAGCCTCTATCACGAAATTGCCGCAAAAATCCAGAAAATAGTTGATGAGTTGAGCCCTGAAATTATCCTGACCTTTGAGCCCCGTGGCGTTACAGGGCACATTGATCACATGGCAGCATCTGTTATCACCTCCTACGTTTTTGAAAAATCTCCCAGTGTCCGCGAGCTTTGGTATTACTGCAATCCTGAAGTTGTACGGGCAGCAAGCAAAGATTACTATATTTACTGGCCTCCTGGATATAAAAAATCCGAAATTTCAAAAACGATTGATATCGAATCTATCTGGGATACAAAAATTGAGGCTATGAATAAGCATGAATCACAGGCGCATGATGTCAAGGCTATCTTGGAGCGGTTTGAAACGCTTCCCAAAGAAGAAAACTTTATAATCCTCAAAAAAGACATTTAAGGCCGATTTGTGTTAAAATTAGAGCATGAAGAAGATTCTATTTCTCCTTCTTGTCCTTACCGCCCTATCTTTTTTTGGCTTCAACACTGTCCGGCAAAATGTAAAAAATGATTTGGCAGAGCCTGTCTCTCTCCCGTCCCTATCGCCCACTCCAAACGTATTAAAAGATATAAAAGGGGCCAGGGAATCAGAAGTAACACGCTCTATATTTGTTCCGTATTGGGGTTTGAGCAAAGAAAAAATTGAGGGAAAATATGATAGCTATTTGTATTTTGGTATAAGTGCAGCAAATTTAGGTATAAATAAGAAGGAGACAGGCTACGCAAACATAGAAAAATTTCTTGCTTCAGTTCCCAAGAATTCCGAAAAGAAATTGGTTCTTCGAATGCTCGATTCTGCAATAACATTTCCAGTCCTAAAAGACCAGGCCAAGCAAAAAGTCCTGATCCGCGATGCTCTGGCAGTTGCCAAGCAGAACGGGTTCTCAGGAATCGTACTTGATCTGGAAATATCCGCTGTGCCATTTGATTCACTAATTAAGCAAATAAATGAGTTCACAAAATTGTTTTATCAGGAGGCAAAAGATAAGGACATAGAGTTTACCGTAATGTTTTATGGTGATACCTTCTACCGCCTCAGGCCATTTGACATAAAAGAGCTTTCTGGGAATGCTGATGAATTTATGATCATGAGTTATGATTTTAGTAAATCACGCGGTAATCCAGGGCCCAATTTCCCTCTAAAAGGAAAAGAAGTTTATGGGTATGATATGACAAGGATGACTGAGGATTTTTTACGTTATTTACCACCTGATAAAACAACAATTGTTTTTGGATTGTTTGGATATGATTGGAAAGTTGATGAAAAGGGAAATGCGATAGGCCAGGGGGAGCCCCTTACCTATCTGCAAATCAAAAGTAAGTTCTTAGGAGTTTGCATTTTTAAAGACTGCGTAGTTAGGCGAAAAAATGATTCAACAGAGACAGAAGTTCGCTATACAGCGGATGATGGAAAGCATATTGTTTGGTTTGAGGATATGGAATCAGTTTCTGCAAAGCAGAATTTTTTGAAAGGAAAGGGGATTAGTTCCTTCAGTTTCTGGGCGTATTCGTATTTCTAATTATTCAACCAGTGAGCTTACCTCAACTGCTGTAAGGCCATCTCGAGCAATTGGTGTCCCAAAACTTGGAGCAGCGGGAGCATAGTTGGGTTTTTGGTCCATTAGCTTGAAGTAAAACACGACATTTAGATAATTGTCAGGTTTTGGTGTAAAGGCGAGTGGGAGAATGCTTGATGATGTTTCATGATTGAAAAATGAAACAAAAGCGTAATCAGATGTGACTTTAGTGCGGCCGTCTTTTACCAAGTCAGCTGTCTCTTTGTCATTTAATCCCAACTTTTTAGCGTATTCACGAAGTACTTTCTCAACGCCTGATCTGGACACAACAGCGCCTTTTGTAGGAGGAGTTACTCTTCTTAAGTTTGAGCGGTAGTCATAGTTAATCGCGTCATAAAGCTTCCCATTAACCTGCATGCTTCCTCCGGCTCCGAGTGTTATATCATAGCCACCTGAATAATTAGGAATGTCATTGTATACCGGAGTTTGGACCTTAACGCTTACCTTGTCCCCGGCCGTCCCGTATAGATAAAGTGGAGAATCATAGCAAACTCCCTCTTTATTGGCCTTTAGAGATTTTTTGGTATTCTTGGCACATTTTGGATCGGTTGAGCCCTGTTCTGCACATTGTTGGGCAGCCAAGTCGCGGCATCGTGGAAGTCCCGGTTCTTTCGCAGGAGGATCAGCCTGCTGCTGTTCGCGTACAGGTGCCAGTTCAGGCTTCATAAGAAATGTTTTTAGCTGGAGGTTTTCTTGGGAGGGCTTGTCAGAGTAAAGATCAATAACTGTGACATTGGGATCAGCGGGATTTCCGCCTTGTGCATGTGCTACTCCCAACACGCTTTGGAAGTAGTTCTGAGGAAGCGTGGTGATATATTGAACGAGTGCATTACCTTCCCGCAGTGAGGAAGCCTGATTTGTTGCCGGGTCAAGAATATATAGCTGATTGATAAGGCTTGCATATCCCTCCCCCAGATTTCCGACACTTGAGGGTGAATCTTCTGTTGTTGCAAGTAGTAATTTATCGCTTGAGAGTTGCGTTATGAATGAATATGGCCTTATTTCGTTAGTAGGAAGACTTATTTTACTCAAGGAATTTGTGGAAAGGTTATAGCTGGAAAGGCCTGATTGGCTTGCATC
>DATLNW010000107.1:0-2567 GCA_035536575.1 Lysobacterales bacterium | reverse complement strand
TTGGCAGAGAACATTGAGGTAAACGTTGAGCATTTGGCAGCAATTGATGATCATATTCTAGTTGAGGCTCTTAAAGCACCTGAGGGGGTAACTATACTTTCAGCACCGGATCAAACCGTTGTAAAGATAGCAGAGCTTGTTGCTCCAGAGCCTGAGCCAGAACCTGAAGCACCAGCCGAGGGTGAAGAAGGCGCGGCTGAGGGTGAGGCTGCTGAGGGTGAAACTCCAAAAGAAGGCGAAGCACCGGCAGAGGGTGAAGGCAAACCTGCTGAAGATAAAAAAGAATAATCACCCCAAATTCGAATATCGAAGCACGAAACTCGAAACAAATTATAATTTTCAAAATTCTAACTTTCAAAACGTTTTACATTTTTAGTTATCTGTATTTTGTGATTATTTCGGATTCCTGCCTGCCGGCAGGCAAGGTCGAAATTCGGATTTCGGATTTTAAATACCAATCATCTTCTCCATTTCTCTCCCCTCTTTAAAATTCGGATCGATTTCCAAAGCTTTTTGCAGATCCTCTTTTGCTCCCTCTTTATCCCCCAACTCGTATTCCAAAGCTGCTATTCGGAAATAAATATCCCGTGCGTCTTTGTATTTTGCTGATTGTTTTTTCCAAAAGCTTAATTCCTTCTCAACTGCTCCCCTTTTTGCTCTTATCGCCTGCTGCTCCCGGATATTATGGTATAAGTTAACATTTTGAAGAATTATGCCTATTATTATGGCGCCTGATATGACGCCAGCCACAATGAGCTTCCACCGTTCGGTAATAAATCGGTAAATCTTCGGGAAAAAGCTTGTTCTCGGACCGTTTATACGATTTTGCGTATTGGGGGCTTTTGATACGTTTGATACTTTTGGTGCTTTTGATACTTTTACTTTTGTGGCCATGGTTCTATCATAATGGATTTGTCGCGTCCCTGAAAGGTTTGAAAAATTTCTTCAGTCACAAAAGGCATAAATGGGTGAAGCAACTTAAGCGATATGATATAGACATGCATCAGAACTGACAATGCCACATCTTTGTCCTCTCGATTTTTTACTTGCTCGATATACTTGTCAGCAACTGTATGCCACATGAATTGATAGATTGCCTCAGCAGCGTCAGCAAAACGGAATTTTGTGAGCTCTCTATCAACTGTTTTTACTAAGGTCTCAAGTTCTTTTACTATTTCCTTGTCTTCCTTGGCCATTTTCTTTTTATCCAAGGCTTCAAACTCAGGAACGTCTTTTTCCCATTGCTCTTTCATCATCAGAATAAATCTTCCCATATTCCAAATTTTATTTGCAAAATGCTTATAGGCAATCACGCGGTCTTTGGGAAAAGAAAAATCCTTTCCATTTGAAGTACCTGCAATAAGCCCCATTCGGAGCGCGTCAACACCATATTGATCAAGATACTCCTCAGGATTTATAACATTTCCCAGACTCTTACTCATCTTCCGCCCGTCAAGCGCCCGGACCATTCCATGAAGATAAACATGCTCAAAAGGAGGCTTTCCTGTTAGGTAAATTCCGAACATCACCATTCTTGAGACCCAAAGCCTGATTATTTCCCAGCCTGTTTCCATAACATTTGTCGGGTAAAAATACTTGAAATCTTCGGAGTCAGGATACCCAAGTGTCACAAGCGGCCATTGGCCACTGGAGAACCATGTGTCAAAGGTGTCTGTTTCGGGAAGGTATTTAGTATTTTTATTTTTGCCTTCTTCAAAAACCCATTTTACATTTGCCTGTGCAATTACTCTTTGCAGTCCTTGTGTTATTTCATCAAACTTAACGCCCTTCTCCAAGAAATCCTGCAAATTCCCGTGGTGATATTCTCCTTTTTTATCAAGGAACCAAACGGTAAAGTGCGTTGGATTATCTACTTGATACCAGACAGGGATCTGAATTCCCCAAACGTTTTGTCTTGATATCGGCCAGTCATACATCTCCTCCATCCAGCGGATATATGTAATCTCTCGCCATTTGGGAAAAATCTTTACTGTTCCATTTTTAACCACTTCCAACGCCGGTTTTTTGAATGACTTCTTGGGGTCGTCCACCTTTATGAACCAATTCGGCATAATCATCGGCTCAATATCATGTCCAGCTTTGCAAACTGAAACCGAGTGAGAATATTTTTCATTAACTTTTTCTATCTGTCCTTTTTGTTCAAGTTCTTCAACTGATTTTTTCCGTGCATCTTTCACGCTGAGTCCTGCGTATCTTCCCTTCATTTTTCCACTCAGCTCCAGAACTTCATTTATCGGCAATTTATGCTTTTTGGCAACTTCATAATCATTTTTATCAACGGCAGGGGTAAGCTTTACAATTCCTGTTCCGAATTTAGGATCTACAAAGCTGTCACCTATTATTTCCATCTCTGCTCCAGTTAACGGATTTAACACTTTCTCACCTATCAAGGCTTTATGCTTTTTGTCTTTTGGGTTAACCGCAAGATGCGTATCTTCAGCAATAGGTTCAGGCCGCACTGTCGCGATAGAAATATAGGCTTGGCCCGTACTTTTATTTACTCTTTCATATTTTATGTAGTAGAGAGGATCCATACGCTCAATGTG
>DATLNW010000106.1:0-4686 GCA_035536575.1 Lysobacterales bacterium | reverse complement strand
TTTGAGGATTATTTTGTGTGTTCTTCGGCTCCATTCAATTGCTCTAATTATAGTCTTCCAGGGAAAGTAAAACAAGTAAAGAATAATGTAAACTATTTATTTATTCTACTCCAGGTTTCTTGGTTTATTTCAAGCAGAGACGGAATAACTATATCCGCTATTCCTAATCTTTTATCCCCTACTAGTTCTTTTTCTGGGATAGCTATGCATTTCATCTTTGCTGCTTTTGCAGCAATCATTCCATTTATGGAATCTTCAATAGCAACGCATGCTTGGGGTTGTACACCTAATTTCTTTGCAGTGGTCAAATATACACCCGGATGAGGCTTGCCGTAATCTTCAAATTCTGCTGAGTGAATTACTTCGAAATAACCTTGGAGACCAAGTTTATCAAGAACAGTATTTATAAGAACCATCGCCGAAGTAGAAGCAAGTGCAATTTTAAGTTTTTGTTTTTTTACGAATTCTAGTGACTCCCGCACTCCCTCTTTTACTTTCCCTTCATCTTTTACAAGTCTTATGACATTTTCCCAAATTAACTCTTCTACTAATTTTTTTTGAGTATTTTCCCATGGAAATTTGTGATACCAATAATTAACCACCTCATCAACCCGCGTTCCCATGGTTTCTTTGCACATATCATCTGTTAATCTTACACCCACTGTACTGAAGCTTTTAATTGCTGCCTTTCTCCAAAGTGGTTCCGAATCAATAAGAACACCATCCATATCAAAAATTACTGCTTGAATCATAGGAGAATTATATCAGAAATAGAATTTAACTATTACTCTTTCTTCTTAACGGAGTGGCCGCCGAAGGCGGATCTGAGAGCTGCTACCATTTTGGCCGCAAAGGAATTCTGTATCTTCTCGCTTGTTTCTGATTCCTGGCGTATTTCATAAGACCTTCGAATAATATCAGCAGGTAAATCATTTTTCTTTGCTTCATCGAGTGTCCACAAAGTCTCACCGGATGCTGAGCCGATAACGCCGGCAAATGAATTTAATTGAGGATCAGACTCCAACGCTTCTATGGTTCTCTGCATCATAAATCCTGAAATTAGAGACCCATTATCATAAACCTTTGCCGCTTTTAAAAGGTCCAATTTGTATTCCGATTTCTGAAGGACACCAAATCCCTCGCCAATTGACTGCATATATCCGTACTCTATAGCATTGTGGACCATTTTGACATAATGCCCGGCACCTCCTTCTCCAAAATATTCATGACCGCCCTGTGGTTTTGCCAACGAATCTAAAATCGGAGTAATGTAGTCATACGCTGCTCTATCTCCGCCAACCATAAGGGGGTATCCTGTTTTTTCAGCAATCACTCCGCCCGAAACCCCAATTCCCAAAAATTGAAAACCTTTCTCTTTTAAATCCTTATGATGTTTTTCAGTGTCAGTAAATTTGGCATTGGCGCCGTCAATTATCAAATCGGAAGCTTCTGCATACTGCAAAACTTCAGAAAGTATTATTTCCGTTGCCTCACCGGCTGGAAGCATCAACCAGACGATGCGGGGTTTGTCCAAACTTTGAACTAATTGTTCAATAGTTGATGCTGATTTTAAATCAGGAACATGCGATTTGAGCGCTTCAACAGGCTCTGAAGAACGATTCCAGACAGTGACATCGTGTCCTTCCGCCAACAATTTGCGAGCCATCCGGCTGCCCATTTTGCCCAAGCCAATTAGTCCAAGTTTCATAATAAATAAAATATCAAAAATTAAAAATCAAAGATACAAATCAAATATAAAATATTTCAATCTACTATGTAGATATTTACTTTTTGCTGTTTAATTTTTAATATTCCTACTACCATTCAGGTAGAAATTGTTTGACATTCTCAGTTGTGATTTTAACCTTATCCGCCTGACCTGAAATGATAACAGTTGCTGCTTTTCTGCACATTCCGGTAATCAGCCTATCAAGTCCACGGATACCGGGATCATACCCCAGGGGCCTTACCAAGCCCTCCCAAACCCCGGGGTCAATAGACAATTGATCCGGCAATAGTCCGGTCATCTGCATAGTCTTTGGAAGAACAAAATCCCGCCCGATAACTGTTTTTTCCTCATCATTGTATGAGGGCATCTGGATAATCTCAAGCCTATCAAGAACAGCTGTTGCGACACTTGAGACGTTATTGGCTGTTGCGACAAAAAGAACATTTTGAAGATTAAACGGATAATCAATATAATGATCCGTAAATTTGGCATTCTGTTCAGGATCAAGTATTTCAATCAAAACACCCATGATATCCGCACGTGCCGTGTCAGTTACACGATCAAGCTCATCAAGCAAAATAACCGGGTTGCTTGTCCCTCCATGCACCAGACGCTTTATGATTTGTCCCGGTTCTGCATCGGGAAAATAACGTGATTGGCCACGTAGAACACGTGAATCCGCCATTCCCCCAAAAGGAATCCGCTCAAACTTCCGGCCTAGTGCATCAGCAAGAGACTTGGCAAAAGTCGTTTTTCCGGTTCCTGCAAGACCGACAATACAAAGAATTGGGGCTTTTATGAGATGTGCGTCGTTGCCATAATTTTTGATATTCAACATAAGAGAGGCAATATACTCCAATACTCTTTGTTTGAGAGGACCCAGACCATAGTGATTTTTATCCATCTGCTCTTTTGCTTTGGCAAGATCCAGAACATCCTCAGACTTATTTCCCCACGGCATTTCTATAACCCAGTTCACAAAGCGGGATGTTGATTCATATTCCATGATATATGTGGAGCTCAAAAATCCCGCGCTTGAGCGGATCATGGCAAGACGGGAAATACGGTCAAGTAGTTCCTGCTTAAATTCCTCAGGAATTGGTGCTTTTTCTATTTTTTCCCCCAAGGATCGGATCTGATCAGCTGACTTACCATGATCTGTTAGCTTTTGGGGTGCACCTCCTGCGCTTACTTCTTTCTGCGTGATGTCATTGTTGATCATCTGGGCCGTGTTTACAGCTTCCAAGTTGCTTAAGGCGGCGCTATCCGCAATGCTTGCCGCAGCGATACTATTATCAGTACTCATTGGGATATCTCCACGTGCTGCGGCAGCTTGATCATCAGAACTCGGAGGGGTGGTACCAGATGCCTGATCTGCAGGCTGATCTACAGGCGGTTGAGTTGACTGGGCAGTCGGATCCATACACTTATATTACACTATTGAGGGCAAATTGCAAAAATTAAAGTGCAGATTCTAAGATCTCTGACATTTTCGTTGTCTTCATATCTATTGTTTTTATGCTGGAGGTCGGTTGCTGTCCGGCTCTCTGAGAACCCGCTCTTTGAGCACGAATTGAAACAATTTTGTTAATATCGCCTATGCTTTCAATTTGTCTTAGGCTATCATCAACATACACAAATTTTGAAATCCCGGGAAAAGTATTAACTAAATCTTTTATCACTGGGTGTTTTCTTCCTCGCGTAAAAAGCACAATCTCGTCAGGCAATCTTTTACCATGAGCTTTTAAGAATTTTAATCCTTCAATAACCTTTTCCAGTTGAAATCCTCCCTCTCCAAAAGTAGCAATAAAAAATCTGGCATTCTCAGGTAAATCAAAATTTTCTATATCTTCCTCACCAATGTTTACTTCAGTCATATGCTTTTTATATCTCGTCCAGATTGCCTCATCAACACCTTGTGGTTTTTTGTCAAAATTTACAGATGTAGCTTGTTCTGCTTTTTCAACGAAGTATGTCTTGGACTTACCATCTTTCATTCCCGCTTGTGTTCCTATTGCACCTTCTAATTGTGGCACAACTGTTTCTTGCAAAAAAGTCCTCGCGGCTTCTTCTTGATCTTCTTTCGTAAATTCAGCTAAGCGCTCAATAAATTCAGGCTGATTATTGTTTTGTAGTGAATTTATTAAATTATTTACCCCCTGTAACTCAAGTAATGGCGAATAATGTTCGGGGTGAACACCATTTGGCGGTAAAACTCTTGATGCTTTGTTTATTGCCTTACATGCTGATACAAACTTTTCCTTTGTTTCGTCAGAAACCTCAGGAACTAAACTCAAACTATCTTCATAAAATCGCTGCTTTCTTTCAGTATATGAATCAAGTGTGTCATCCCAATCAAATATTGCCCCGGTATCTTGCTTTTCTGATGTTGGATTTAGAACCAACCGCCAAGCACGGGAAGGAACACCCTTTTCATCTCGTTTAACAATTCCGTGCACCTCGCACTGCCTACCATCATTTAATTGCGTAAGAATAGGGAGATAATCTCTCACAATACCTGCTTCATTTGAATAATCACGGGGTGCGGGCTCTTGATCCATCAAAAATTATTATATCAGAAATTTAAGTACTAAATTTTTGGTATTGAAAGCTATGATATACTAACTTTGTGAAGATTTCTAAGCATATTCATTCCTGTTTGCTGATTAAAGAAAATAATAAAGTAATTTTAATAGATCCTGGATCCTACTCAATCGAAGATAAGGGAATAACTTTGGATAATATTAGCGTATTAGATTATCTTTTAATCTCACACGAACATCTTGACCACTTATATATTCCTTTTGTTCAAGAATTAACATTAAAATTTCCAGACTTAATAATTATCAGCAATGAAGCAGTCTCAAAAAAATTATATGCCGAAAATATAAAAGTAAATGTTGAAGGTACTGAATTTATAGAATTAGTAGATACCCCTCACGAACATGTATTTGGCG
>DATLNW010000105.1:0-3965 GCA_035536575.1 Lysobacterales bacterium | reverse complement strand
AGCATGCGAAACCAAATTAATAGAATGACTAAAACCAGAACCAAAACAAAGATTAATAAACCTGTACGCAAAATTCGCATAGATTCGCATCCGAAGGAAAAATGTGGAATTGTCGCGGTCTGGGATGCAAATAATAATGCTCCTTATTTGGCACGTCTCGCGCTCGCTGCTCTTCAACATCGTGGACTTGAAAGTGCCGGAGTAAGTATTTTTACTCCGAAAAATAAAATTGTCACTTACAAAGGAATGGGACTTGTTCCCCATGTCTTAACGGACTCAGTTCTTACCCAGCTAGGACCTAGCAAAATAGCAACCGGACAAAATCGTTACGGCACATCAGGTGAATCATCTTTTGCAAATGCGCAACCAATAGATATCGCGAGTGGAAAATATCAAATTACTGTAGGACATAATGGAAATCTCCCTGATATCTCAAATCTTAGAAGACTCTTGGGAAAGCAAGAGAAACCAACAAGCGACACAACGTTGATGGCCAAACTTCTTGTCAAAGAACGTCCATCTTTCAAAAATTGGGAAGAAACACTCATTCACACGCTTCCCTTGTTTGTTGGAGCATACAATCTGACAATACTGACTGAAGACGGATCAATCTTTGCGGCACGGGACCCTTTTGGAATCCGCCCCTTATGTCTTGGCAGATTGCCAAACGGTTGGATCATAGCATCCGAATCAGTATCGCTTGATACATCTGGCGCTGAATTTATACGCGATATCGCACCTGGCGAATTGATAAAAATTGACCGGGACGGGAAATTAAATTCTTATTTTTTCGGAGAGCCCAAACGCCACAAATTTTGCATTTTTGAATATATTTATTTTGCACGTCCTGACAGCTTTATGAATGGAAGACGCATCAAGGCAGGACGCGAAAGATCAGGTATGCTTCTTGCACAAAGAATTAAGAAAAAGAATTTAAAACCGGATATCGTAATTCCTGTCTTTGACTCAGGTTACCCCGCTGCCAAAGGAGTCTCAAAAGAACTTGGGCTACCGCTGGTTGATGCTATAACAACAAGTCATTATATTGGCAGGACTTTTATAACGCCCGGGCAGGAAAAAAGAGTCGCGGCAGTGGGGGGCAAACACAACGTTGTAGCAGATGAGGTAATTGGGAAAAAGGTTGTTGTTGTTGATGATTCAGCAGTAAGACTTACAACGAGCTTTGCCTTAGCACGCGAACTTAAAAAAGCCGGGGCAACTGAGATATATATGGCATTTGCCTCTCCTCCTGTTGTTGACCAATGTGATATGGGAATTGATATGAGAAGCAAAAAAGAACTACCGGCTGCAAAATTTGAGAATGAACCGTTTGAAGTAATTGAGAAAAACATTGCGCGTCACATTGCCGTAGACCAGGCAATTTATCTTCCCATTGAGGATACTGCTCTTGCAATGGGTGGCAAAAAGGAAGACTTTTATTACACACCATTTGGCGGCCCACATCCGATAAGGGACAAACAATCATCTCTACCGAAACGCAGGAGAAAAATTGCCGGAAAGCCCAAAATCTGCATATTTTTATCAGGTGGCGGGACCAATTTACAGGAAATAATAAATGGAGTAGAAAATAAAGATATTGACGCAGAAATTATTAGTGTTATATCAAATAAAGAAGATGCTTACGGACTCAAACGCGCAAAAAAACACAATATTCCAACTATCGTTTTGCCCTATAAGGCAAAACTTTCAGACAAGAAAGCAAGAAGCGAATACGAAGAACTCTTAATTAAAGAGGTCTCGCATATCAAGCCGGATCTGATAGTTCTTGCAGGATGGATGATGGTGTTGGGAGATAAGTTTGTAAAAGAAACCCAAAAAATGGAGATTCCAATTATCAATCTTCACCCGGCCCTCATGACACAAACTAATGAGGAAACAATTCAGACCTCAAGAGGAAGAATTCCTGTTCTTCGTGGTTGGGGTATGAATATCATCAAACCTCCTTTTGAGAAAAATTTTCTAGTTTCCGGAGTTACAGTACACCAAATCCTACCGGGAAATAATTTTGATGTAGGTCCTATTATTATGAAATCAGAAATTAGAAGAAAACCCGAAGACACGATTGAATCATGGGAAAAGAAAATCCACGACACTGAATACATGCTTTTGCCTACGGCATTGAAAAGAGTTATACATGTAATGAAAAACAACATAGATATATCTAAGGGCGAATTTGTATGGTAAAGAAAAATAATATCTTAATAATTAGTTCAGGCGCCAGAGAACACGCAGTTGGGTGGAAGCTTAAACAATCACCCAAGGTCGGAAAAATCTATTTTTCTCCGGGTACTGTCGGCACAGAAACGGTTGGAGAGAGTACAGGGATCGCTGCTTTGGATTTTGATAAATTAATAAAATTTGCAATCAAAAATAAAATTGATCTAACTGTTGCAGCGCCGGACGATATCCTGGCAGCTGGCATCGTGAACGCATTTCAAAAAAAGAAATTAAAAATATTTGGTGCTACAAAAGAAGCAGCGCAAATCGAATCCTCAAAAGCTTTTGCTAAAGATCTGATGACAAAAGAAAATATCCCAACAGCAAAATATGAAACTTTTACAAATGCCCAAGATGCAAAAAAATACTTAAAAAAACACCAATTTCCGGCAGTTATCAAAGCCTCGGGCCTAGCGCTAGGAAAAGGGGTTATAATTTCCCCCAATTTAGACCATGCTCTTAAAACAATCGATGAAATCATGGTTAAAAAAATATTTGGTGATGCTGGGAATGAGATTGTCATAGAAGAATTTCTAACGGGAAAGGAGATTTCAATCCATGTCTTTTCAGATGGATTGACCTTTTCCATCTTCCCAACAAGTCGCGATCATAAACCAATTTTTGAGGGCAATCGCGGACCCAATACCGGTGGCATGGGGACAATTGCACCAGTTCCCAAAATTTCCAAAAAGGATCTAGATATTATAAAGACAAAAATAGTTGAGCCGGCACTAAATGGACTTAAAAGGAGAGGCACTCCATTTGCGGGTTGTTTATATCCAGGTCTTATGATGACAAAGAATGGTCCAAAGGTTATTGAATTTAATTCTAGATTTGGTGACCCGGAAATGGAATCCTACATGAGACTTCTTAAGACAGATCTTTTTGACATTTTAAATGGCTGTGCCGAAGGCAGTTTATCAAAAATAAAAGTTAGGTGGAGCAAAAAATCTGCATGCTGCATAGTTCTTGCATCAGCAAATTATCCTGCAACTTCACATAAAGGTGACGTAATACACGGTCTGGAAAAATTTGAAAACAATAAAGACATTGTTGTATTTCACTTCGCAACAAAAAAGGAAAATGGTAGGATTGTCACAAATGGCGGTAGGGTTCTGGGAATAACAGCAGTTGGTAAAACTCTCAACGAAGCACTAAAAAAGGCTTATTCTGCAATCGGCAAAAATGGAATTTACTTTGAAGGAATGCAGTATAGACGCGACATTGGAAAAATTTTATGACGACAAGAATTGGAATTATGAGCCGGGGTTTTGACGCAAGGGCAAAAACGCGTCTGAAAAAATTTCACTCCTTAGGGTATAAAAACATAATTGATCTTTGGATAATTGATAGCTACACTGTTGACAAATCTTTTTCGCAAAACCAACTGGAAGAAATTGCATCAAAGCTTTCAAATCCGATTACACAAGAATATATATTACGCACAGAAAAAATAAAAGTAAAACCTAAAAAAGAATTTGCTTTTGTAATTGAAATCGGATTTCTACCTGGAGTTACCGATAATGTTGCTCACACGGCCGGAGAAATAATTGAAGATGGACTAAAAGTAAAATTTAAAGAAACAGAGGGAGTTTATACTTCTCAGATAACGTTCTTGGTAGGTAAAATTTCCAAACAGGAGACTGAAAGCATTGCCCTAAGTATGCATAATCCACTGATTCAAAGATCACATATCAAAAGCTACGCGGAGTTTGTAAAAGACGGGG
>DATLNW010000104.1:0-2875 GCA_035536575.1 Lysobacterales bacterium | reverse complement strand
GCGTACACAACAACTCATGATACGGAGACAATTGTCGGATATTTGGAAATTTTAACAGCGGAGCAGAAAAGGACCCTTTCAGAAGTATCAAATGTAAAATATGATCCCGAAAACAAGATATTTGCAAAAAGAATACGTGATGCTCTTATCAACTCTCCTGCGGACATGGTAATTTTCCCAATTCAGGACTGGCTTTTGACGACGGAACGGATAAATATACCGGGAACAGAGAGAGAAATTGGTGACCCCAACTGGAAATATAAATTAATAACTCCTGTTGAAAATTTACCGGGAATCTAAGTTATTGGGTCTTTGAAGGGGAAGACTCATTGTGAATTCTGATCCATTATTGGGACTGCTATCCACAATCACAGTTCCTCCATGTGCGCTTATGATTTTTTGTGTAATGTACAGGCCCACACCCAATCCTTTATACTGCTCAGGGCTTACGGCGCGCTGAAAAAGTTCAAATATCATCTTCTGTTTTTGCTTGGAAATTCCGATCCCATTATCCTTTACGAGTAATTCCGCAGAGTTTTTACGTTTGTAGGTTTTTATCTCAATAGGCTTGTTATTCCCATATTTGATGGCATTTGAGATAAAATTGGATACTGCTTGCTCTATACGTATTTTATCCCAATTTCCGATAATTTTTTCTTTGGGTTCATACATGACTATGTATTTTTCCTTTTCAAGTCTAGCTGAAAAATCGGTAAGAACACCTTTTATCAACTCATCAAGATCTATTTCCTCGTACTCTAGTTGCAGATTTCCAACAGTTATAACCGAAACAGCAAGGAGGTCATTAATCATTCTTGAGAGCCTTTTGGTTTGATTTTCAACGCTCTCAAGCATCTTAAGAAGACTTTCAAAGGAAAATTGGGCAACAGACACGTTTCTTATATTATGAAGCGCTGTTTGGGTTTGAAGAAGCATGGAGGTGAGTGGTGTCTTAAGCTCGTGCGATGCAATTGATAAGAATTCGTCTCTGGAGCGGACTTCTTTTTGCATGGATAAATTAATTTCTTCAAGCTCCTCAATTTTTTTATTTAGCTCCTTCTCACGTTTTTTGTATTCAGAAATTCTGTCACGGCGTTTTATGAATTCCACCAAGAAGCTAATAAATACACTTTCTGTTATGAATAACAGCAGCTGAATAATACGCTTTGGCTCAAGGAGGGCCGCGTAATTATTTACCGGGGGGAAATAAAGGTTCAAAATCAGGGCAGATGTGATGATTGTTATCAGACCTGCAACCAATCCACCAACATATGTGCTTAGCATCACAATCGGTAAAAAAATTAACAATGGAGTGCTCGTGACCGGCTCCCCAAGGATAATTGTAATCAAAAGAGCAATAAGTGGAAGTAAAAGCGCCAGAAAACAATCTAATAATCTTTGCAGTGGAGGTTTTTTAGGATCAGGTTTGAAATATTTAGATATATTAACTGAGTTCATTTTGGCAGGCTATTTTATTATAGTTAAAATGTACGCATTTTTGGGCAAATTATCCGACTCTTGCATGTTTCTTACATTTTTTTCACATATGAACCCTTACGAACGGATACAATATATATATTAATGGTTTGATGGAAAATCAAGGAAAAAGAATATTCGTTGTTGATGACGATTTATCAATAGGAGAGATCGTGAAAATGCTGCTGGAGCTTGAGGGTTACAACGTAAATTCATTTTTAGCGGGGAAGGATGGTATTGAAAGAGCAAAGAATGAAAAGCCAGACCTGGTATTATTGGACTACTTTCTGCCGGGGGAGAAAGCCGAGGAAATTATAGAAAATATGCGAAGGACAGTTGATGAAAATTTACCAATTGTACTGATGTCGGCAAATGCTGACGCACTAAGCCTTAGCAAGAACCTTGCTGTGAATGAATTTATAGCCAAGCCATTTCACCGGGAAAAATTGCTTGAGGCAATAGAGAGAAATTTAAATTGATTTCTGCTATAATTATGCAAGCAAAATGAACAGAATATTAATCGCCGAAGATGATGCAACAATACGGGAGGGCATTCAGACTTTTTTAACTGACAACAATTATATTGTTGATGCTGTTGAAGATGGGGCAGCAGCACTGGACGCAGTTAGACGCAGACAGCCGGATCTTGTGATCTTAGATCTGGGACTTCCCAAAATAACAGGTGAATCAGTTTGTCAGGAAATAAAAAAACAATTTCCGGATCTGCCTGTAATCATTTTAACCGCAAAAAATCAGACAATGGACGTTGTCACAGGCTTCAAGCTGGGCGCTGATGACTACATAGGAAAGCCTTTTGAACTTGAAGAATTGATGGCGCGTATTGCTGTCAGGCTCAAAACAGAAACCAGTACAAAAATTGAAATTGATGATTTGGTTCTGGATCCTCAAGCCGTAAGAGTTACCAGAAATGGATCGGATATACAACTTACTCCCCATGAATTTAAATTACTTCATTATCTGTTGGTAAATAAAGGACGTGTTTTGACGCGTGAAATGATCCTCAATCGTGTCTGGAAGTATTCTATGGATGTGGATAGTAGAGTTGTTGATGTATATGTTGGGTATCTTAGAAAAAAAATAGACAGTAATTCTCACAAAAAACTAATTTCCTCAGTTCGCGGTTTTGGCTATATAATTAAAGATTAATTACTCTTTCTCAATTCTTACCACATTTATAACTATCTGTTATTAAATCTGTTTATGATCCTATCATGGGTATGATAAGCGATTTTCGTAGCAGCGCACGCGCAGTGTTTTATAAATATTGGATAATATTTTTTCCGTTGGTGAGGTGAAAATAATATACCCTTAAGAGATAAATCCACTCTTTCCTAATTCTTACCTCACTTTTATATAGTTTTTACCCTATAACTTTATA
>DATLNW010000103.1:0-3419 GCA_035536575.1 Lysobacterales bacterium | reverse complement strand
ACTCTTGTTGTCAAAAGGCGAGGAGGAATCAGGAGGACGGCTCAATGACTCGCTTCTTGCAAATACATTTGAAGCCTTTACCGGCGCATTGTATATGGATCAGGGGATTGAAGCTGTGTCAAAATTTCTATTTGAGACTCTTGTCCCAACGATTTCAGGACATGTTCAGAAAAAAGTATTCAAAGATCCCAAAAGCCTACTTCAGGAAAGAGTCCAAGCAAAAAAGCAAAGTTCACCCGTATACAAGGTTCTTCAGGAAGAGGGTCCGGCACATGCAAAGGTATTCACCATAGGAGTGTTTATACAGAATGAATTACTGGGACAGGGAAGTGGAAAATCAAAGCAAATTGCCGAAGAAATAGCAGCAGGCGTAGCGCTTGAGAAGATGGGCAAACTCTGATATAATTAACAAATCTATGTCACTCGTAATAAGATTAACAAGAACAGGCAAAAAAGGAGAGCGGAAATTCCGTATTGTCGTAAAGGAAAAACGTAGCAAACGTGATGGCGGATATATCGATCTTTTGGGCTGGTATAACAAAACAAAAGATATGAAAAATAAGAAAATTGATATGGAAAAGTACAAATATTGGATATCAAATGGCGCTCAACCCAGTAACACAGTCCAAGAACTCGTAAAATAATGAAAGATACCCTGCACTATATAGTTTCCGCAATCGTTGATGATCCCGACTCTGTTGTAATTGATGAAAGGGAAGTTGATGGAATAAAAAATTATGTTGTAACAGTTGCAAAAGATGATATGGGGAAAGTAATTGGAAAAGAGGGAAAAGTGATAAGAAGCATCAGAAATATTATGAAAATCAAAGCAATGAAGACAGATGTCCGTATCAATATAACTCTCGCTGAAATCCCCCAGGAGTAGTACTGCTTTATGCAATTAGTCGAACTGATCCCAATTATATTTGCGCTAATACTTAGCTTGTTCGCTTTGTCCCTATCGCTTTCCTTTTTATTTGGGCCTCCTTATCTACCCACCCCAAAACGCGTTATAAAGGAAATGCTTGATCTCACAAAAGTAGCTAAGGGAGATGTTGTAATTGATCTCGGGTCAGGGGATGGTGTAGTTCTTATTGAAGCAGCACTACGTGGAGCAGACGCTCGCGGATGGGAGATTAATCCATTTTTAGTTTTGTGGACCAGAATACGAGCTCGGATTAAAAATTTACACAATAAAATTTCTGTATACGCCAAACCTTACCAAAAAGCCAATTTGCAGGGTGCTTCTGTAATATTTTGCTATAATATGCCACAATTTATGCATTTAATTAAAAAAAAGCTCTATGAAGAAACATCAGAAAATGTAAAAATTGTATCTTTCAAATTTCCCATACCTGGTCTTTCCTTAATTAAGGAAACACCGTCCGGTATTTATTTATATTCGCTTAAAAAGTGATCCCCACATCTGGTACAATACTCTTATGAAAATTACAATTTTGACGCTTTTTCCAACGATGTTTAAAGGGCCTTTTGACCAATCGATCATCAAAAATGCAATAGATAAGGATCTTTTTGAAATTGAATTTGTAGATATCCGCAACTGGGGTATTGGAAAACATAAAATGGTTGATGACACGGAGTACGGAGGGGGGATTGGTATGGTATTGAAAGTAGATGTACTGCACCAAGCTATCGAAAAATCAAAAATCAACCCGCCTGCCGGCGAGGCAGGAAATCAAAAATCAAAAATACAGGAAAAAGTTGTACTTTTATCTGCAACCGGAAAAGCATATAATCAGGCTAAAGCACAGGAATTTTCCAAACTTGATCATCTTATTTTAATCTGTGGACATTATGAGGGGGTTGATGAGCGCGTAAAAAAATACATAGATGAAGAAATTTCCGTTGGAGATTTTGTATTAACTGGGGGTGAAATTCCGGCGATGATGATTGCAGATAGTATCGCAAGACTTATCCCGGGTGTTTTACCTAGGGGTGCCACAGAGAATGAGTCTTTTTCTGAAATTGACCAACAAACACTACTTGAATATCCTCACTACACCAAACCGCGAATATATAATGAAAATCAAGTACCTGAGGTATTACTTTCCGGCAATCATCCCGAAATTGAAAAGTGGAGGAAAAATAAAAGTCTCGAGGTTACAAAAAAGCTTCGTCCTGATCTACTCAAAAAGCGGAACGGCTGAGGATGATGAAAAATTGTTGCTTTCATCCAAAATTTGTGTTGTATCCCATGCAGCCATTTTTTCCAAAACGTCTTTTTTTGTGGGCGAGAGTGGGCGGATCAGAACATCATCTTTAAAAGCTATTTCAGTATAAGGCTTAAAATAAAATTTCAGATTAACTGTTGTGGCTTCGGGCGTGCTCACTATTTCATGCACTTGCGCCAATGGAAGCTTTTCGTTGATCTCTTTTAAGAAGTTACTTACCCCTTCTGTGCTTCCATTTAGTATGATCACCATATCTATGCTTGAGGAAGAAGACATAGCAGCATTTTTCACCTCGGCACTTTTTGAGGCTATTTCTCCAACTACAAATTTAAAATCATTAACTGTTACTCCGGACTTAATACTTGAATCAGCCAGTGCATTTAAAATGCCTCCGAAGTCCTTTTCAGATGGAAGGGCGCGTGTTGCTAATCCTAACTGTGCGCTAAGTTGATCTCTGTTAATATTTCTCATAAAATTAATATTTTCATTTATAATTCTGATTTTTTCTCTTTGTGCGATTACCTCATTTCTGACTGAAAAATAATTATTGGCAAGAGGTATTATCACTGAAATTATAAGCACAAGACACACCGAAATAGTCAGAATAATAACTGACATCGAGTAGTATGAAGAATCCCTATAGCGGAAATAAAAATATCTGAGATCATTTTTACCAAAAAAGATTTTATTATTCATTGTATTGTAATATTTAATGTTACAAGGAAATCATTTCCCGGTTCACTGTTTGAGATGTTTGATAGCTTTATACTGGGGAATTCACTTGCGGAATCATTCCCTCCGACCATAGAATTTAAAAATTCATTTAAGCTAAATAGAGATCTACTATTGACGTTAATTGATAAATTATTCTTTTTTATCTGAAAAGATTCAATTGCAACACCAGGTGGTAGCTTATTCTGAATCTTGTCCAATAACTCATCGTACCTTGGACGTTTTTTAATTATCGCGCTTATTCCGTCCACACGATCATTTATCAAACCCAATCTAACAATATCTTTTGTTGCAAGAGACAGATTAAATTGGGCAGCTCTTTTCTTCTTTGATAATTCCGGCAGGGGAGATAGCGCTATTAGAATAAACAGAACTACTGACAATGTGGAAACTAGAAACAAAAGACTGATCGCAACAGTTCTTAACGGAGCATGTGCCTTGTGTTTTTGTATATTAGTTTTTTTAGATTTATAATCAAGTAAATTTATATTGTTA
>DATLNW010000102.1:0-4327 GCA_035536575.1 Lysobacterales bacterium | reverse complement strand
AATTCAGATCTCCAAAGTAATCGCGCTCCTTCTTTCTATCTATATCTACAAACCTTTCCATCAGCATCTGTGCATACGCTCTTATGTATTTAGCCCGTTTTTCCTTACTGGACAGCATTTCATCAACGTCAAAGGTGTGAGCTGACCCCATGACGATAGATCCGACTGAGGAACTGTTTAACTGAGGCGGAAGGTATTTCAAAGCATCTTCCATTTTGGCTATAAGCAAAGCTGTTCTTCCTTTTATCACAGTTTCTCCACTCAAAAAACATAAGGGCTCCAAACTATTGGACACTCCCCTAAGAACTTGCTGGGTTGATGGCCACGGGGATTGGGCGGTTAGATGAACAGCACTTGCCAAACCATATCCTGTTAGCGCTCCGACATATCCCAAAAATTGCCTTCGGGTTGGCTTCGGTTCTTTTTGATGATCAATTACTCCCTCCGCACCTTTCTGCGCAGCAACGCCTGCTGTTGCCCCCGCGCCAACAAACAGTAAATTCCGTCCTACAGCAGCTAAACTGCTTTCAGTTACGCTGTCTTGAAGATAAGCTAAAGCGTTATCGCCCGCAACAACATATATTCTACCCTCGCTATTTAACTTAGATGGACGAGCTGGAAGACTAATCCATATCGCTCTCTTTATTGCAATCTCGTTACTCTGGGAAAAATGCTCTAATCCGTCAATCGCGACATAGTCGGGGCTGTAAGTACGCATCCTAGTGGACACCGCACTATTCCAGGCAAAAGCGTTGGGGTTGCCACGATCAATTTCTTGCAAAAGCGGTCCTGCTTTATCCGGATGAATTCCTTCCTCAAAACGGATAACTCTTCCTCTTGGATCGCTCTCCTTTTGTCTAAATCCTTCTGCAATATTCATAATACAAAAAACGCTTTATTATACCATGAACTCAATCTTATTGAATTTCAGATCTTGGTCGTCCATAAGTTTCCTCATTCATTCTACTCTGCGTAGTTTACCCGAGCGCTTCAGGTAGTTTCGTGATTTACCACATCGGCCACCTGGGATTTTTTACAGAGACAGAAATCGACGAGACCCTCCACGCCTTAAAGGCAGTAATAAAGTACATTTAGGCTTATTTTTAGCTTCATACATTCGACCCAAACCCTACTGTATCATAAGTTAGTATATGATACATTAAAACTCATGCGATTAGCTGAAAATCATAATTGACGATGCATGCAGGCCATGTTATTATTGGTTTGATCTGAGAAATTTATTAGCGGCAAGACAACCGGTATTTACCATTTCTCAATTTGATAGACTGTCAAATATATTCGATAATGCTGGACAAGTAATATTTGGAATCGTGGTTATTGGGCCAACTTTTTCAAACTCTAAAATTAATATTGCTACTATTGTAGTAGGAGCTGTAGCTACTTTTACTATGTGGATAGGTAGTATGCTACTAGCGAAACGGGGTGATTAATTATGGATATCAATATATATTTAATTTTGGTTTTTATCGCGGTTCTTTTGGCAGCATTAGTTATCGCTATCCTCGCCTACCCTGGCCCCAAAAAATCAAAGCGGTAACGGGATGATTAGGCTTGAGGAGCTTCAGTCTGAGGCTTTGTAATAATTGCTCTGTTTACGCTTCTATTTCCCCCTTTATCAAGTATCCCCAATGCATAGACATGATAGGCTGTTTCTGGACCGCTTTCCAATGTAACAGGAACCACCCAATCTCCAGGAACCGCAGTATTTGATTCCAACCTATGAGGCACACCCTTTATGGTGGATCTCTCAATTTTACCCTCCCCCATGCGAATTTCTAAATTATTTCCAGGCATCAAAGGAAATCTTTCCACTCTTGCGGCATCTTCCTCATTTAGACTCTCTTCGCTCGTTGGATCTTGAGCCAAAACCTGAGCTTTTCTTAAAGCATCCACAACAAATCCAATTTCTGCTGCATCCACAGCAGGGAGATACTGTGGTTCGGGTTGTGGTTCTGATAATTCGCTATCCGCTTCACCCATAATTGTTAGTTTAGTTGTTGTAGTAGTAGTAGAAATCAAGAGGCAAAATTTTTTTATCTGCAATTACTGCTTTGGCTCCTCAAATCTATCCAAACTCGTATATAAACTCATAATACCTATTGACCCAGCCATAACTCACTTTTCGCCTTTTCAGTTCTATTCGAACACGGCTCAAAGAGCGTTTATTGGCGGGTCTGCGCCCTAAAACTAATTTTGAGGGCTTGACATGATTGTTACAGTTTGTTACTTTATAGATAGCTCTATACCACTACGGTGGGAAAGAAGCACAGTTAGCTCTACTATGAACAATCTAAAGCTATCACTCGATACTTTACCAGATCTTTTAACAGTTCGCGAAGTTGCTGAAGTTCTCAGAGTCTCCCCTCTCACTATCAAACGCTGGGGCAAAAGAGGCAAGCTTCCCGCAATCCGCATCAATTCCCGCGGCGACAGAAGATACAAAAAAGAGGCTGTTTTGTGGCTTCTGGGCATCACTCCCAAGACCGAATAGCATTGACACTGTGCATCTGTTATAATCCCAAGTATCCTATGTCTTAAAGCTATGGCTAGAAAAGATATTCCACACCCCGAAGACACCCGCGCTGAATTCAATAACTATACAGAAAAAATCGGACTAACTGAGTTACATCCAAGAGAATTAGAAAAAAGAAAAAAATTCCTCGTAAATCAGATTAATATTGGCTTTGACCGAATCAAAAGAAAAGAAGGACCGACTCAGGCAGACGGCGGTATTCTGGCAATCCCGACCGGTCTTCCTGAGAGGATTACGCGGGGTGCCTGGGACAAAGTCTTACCTGGTACAATTGCGGTTACTGCAGAAATTGCGGGTACTAATTGGAAATTTTACACCGCTTCAAAAACGAATGACGGTTCTCTGGATTTGTCTACACCCACAATTCTTACATACCCGGACAATGAAAGAAAAGTTACGTATGAGGAGTTCGCCCGCAGGCTGGCAATTCCGCTGGCTGAAAAATATATGCAGGCAAAAAGCGTAAGTGGACAATCGGAAGATATGCCTCTAATCGGCGCCATATCTCTGGGATTCCCGCACGAAAATGTACTCTCAGACGAGTCTCCCGATATAGATGCAGTATTTTTACTTGATGACGCAGGAAAAGCTCCCAAGGAATGGCAGATAGTTGATTGGGATCCAAAAGAAAAAAGAAGTCTTGCAGGGGCTGTACGGGCAGAACTTTTGAAATTAGGAGTTGATAATGTACAAAGTCTTGTTTTCATAAATGATACCTCAGCAGTATCTCTGGATAAGGACGCAGAATACACAGCTGTAAAAATGCTAGGCTATGAATTTTTCCCAAATGGTAATGTAGGTGGATCAGGTACAAATTCCACTCTCCGGGGAGTAAATACCGAAATGGGTCACTCTTTCTGGCCAACTGATGAAATATTCGAAAGGATGAAAGCCAATGGCTGGACACAAAACGAAAGGGCAGAACTGGAATCAGAAACGGGCCAGTACCTTGCACTCCGCCTGGCAGCAGGAGTTCAAATTTTGGGCGAGTATGGATTTGAAATCACACCTGATGAAAGGACTGCCAAATTGCATAGAAATACACAGGAAATAGTAGGTGATATTTTGCGTAGTGCTGAGAATGACCCGGCATACATCAGCCGTCTTGCACGAGGGGAAATTAGCGCTGAACCCGTACTTGTGTATTTTGCCAACCGCGTGTTGACAAGGGCCGGACAAGTATACGGCATTATGTATGCTGCCACTGCTGAGGCAATGCTTGGGGAAAGAGAGCCTGAGGACGTACCCGCTGCGATGCTTACTGAAGGATCAGTTATTCATAAGGGTCATCTCATAAAATCAATAGCAGAAGTTACAGCAAGAAAACTAGGCCAACCGATCCGCATTGTTGAAGCCTCAGGTGCCAAGGGTGTCACATACCTTGCTATGGCCAAGCCCTATCTTCAAGAAACAGCATGAGCTATACTTTCTTCCCATACTCCTCTTGGTGAACTGATCTGATCTTCTCGTGATCCGGCTCCCAGAAGTGTTCCTTTATAAACCCAAACGTCTCCGCAGGATCTTGAGTATTTACAATTATATTTGTCCCGAGTTCAAACCCTCCGAGGACCTTTCCCCTGGGAATCAGTCGCAAATACCAATTTTTAAGTGGCGGGATATAGAAATTGAATGGGAATTCATGCCCGTGGCGCAGATCAAAAATCTGGATCAATCTTGATATCACAAATCCTAAATCAGTGATCTCCGCATCTTTTATAAATCCAAACCCACCTCCGTTTTGCTTAGGCGCGATCCAAACTTCATCCGGCCACT
>DATLNW010000101.1:0-18894 GCA_035536575.1 Lysobacterales bacterium | reverse complement strand
GCTCACTGTACCGCGACTATTGGAGCAGCCGATGTAGCCGATTGGACCCCCGGGAGGTGGTGATATTGCAGCTGTTTGAGTCAAACTTGGTGAAGGGGTCGGAGTACCTTCGCTATTGAGCGTGCCCAAGGGCTGGGTTTGTGAAACCTGCGCGCGTTGTCTTAAATCCTGCCTCTGCTTAGATATAATGACAGCGGTAAAGAGGCCGATTAGCAGCATTCCTGCTACAAGCTTGGGAAACAATTTTTTAAATCCTGTTGAGCGCATAACAATGTGGGTGATGTATTAAGTAGAACACATAAAAGAATATATTGTCAAATTCGAGGATAAACAAAAATAGTATCTAGCATAAGACTAAAAATAATCGTACTACTAGATACTATTTAATGTTATTTTAATTCAACTGTTGCTCCTGCCGCTGTTAACTTTTCCTTTGCCTCATCAGCTGTTTTTTTGTTAACACCATTCATTATTTCTTTTGGTGCCGCGTCAACTAAATCTTTTGCGTCTTTAAGCCCCAAAGTTGGAACCAACTCACGAAGTGCCTTAATAACAGCGATTTTTTGTGCTCCTGCCGCTGCAATTACAACGTTGAAGACTGTTTGTTCCTCAGCCGGTGCTGCATCTGCAGCAGGGGAAGCTCCTGCAGCTGGCGCTGCGACTGCCATTGCTTGAGCTGATACACCAAATTTTTCTTCAAGTGCTTTAACTAAATCTGAAAGTTCGAGAACTGACATAGTCTCAATAGCGCTCATCAGTTCTTCTTTTGATAATTTTTTATCTGCCATATGCAATTCACCCCCTCGTCAGGGTTTAGTAGTTAGTGCTTAGTGATTAGTAATGTCTAACCCCTAAAACCTAACCCCTAAAACCTTTATGTTTTTTGTTCTCTTATCGCGCCGAGTGTCATAACCAACTTTTGTAGATTCCAGTTCAAGGCTCGGTGCAGTCCTGAGACCGGACCCATCATAGTGCCAAGTAATTGGGCGCGTAGGACTGGAAGCGGAGCCAATTGGGAGAGTTTGACTAGGTCAACATCTGATATGATTTTTCCCTCAAAAATACCAAATTTTATTGTCGGTAGGCTCAATTCCTTTATGCTTTTTGTTAATTGTTTGAGGGGCTCAATGACATCACTATACATAAATAGGGTAGCAGTGGGTTGGTTTAACGAAGTATCAAAGGTATCAAGAGTATCAGGGGTATCAAGGGTTTTTCCCAATGCTCTCTTGAGAAGAGTGTTCTTGGTATTTGTGTATTCTGCGTCCAGCGGCTTTAGAGCCTTCTTGAGTTTTTCAATCTGTTGATGTGTAAGTCCCTGATAATTTGTAAATACGATTGCTTGAGACTTTTCAACTTTTTGCAAAAGTTCGTCCACTATCTTTTCCTTCTTCTGTCTGTTTTGGCTTACCTTTTTTGCTGCGTCATTCATAATATTTTGATTTGCACCGATTTATAATTGATTAACACGGATATTGGTACAAAAAAACCCGGTTATACCGAGTTAAAACAAAACTTTAATAGAAGTTTAATCTTATTCTCGGTAGGATTTATCCTTCGACTAGCTCAGGACCTACGGTCTTAGAATAAATAGATTATAACAAGTTAATTGTTAATTGTAAACAGTTAATTGTTGCTAGGGCGCTACTTCTCTTGTAATTGACACCTGCTGCATCAGGAAAGATGGGGTATTGAGGATGAAATCAAGCCTGGGCGCGATAGTAAGAGAAGGGGTGGTTGCATTGGAAGCACAGAGATTACGTTGGTTACTTAATGAGCCTCCACCCCCACCTGCGTTGACTACAATTGCACCATCTATATTGAGGATTTTATCAGGTGTCGAGCAACTACCCTCCCCTTGGATTGTAAAATTGCGGTCTGCGCTATAAAAGCCTTGTAATTGTCCTGTCGGACGTGGAGACGTGGGCGCCACTCCAACCGTTTTGTCAATTATGATGTCCCCACTTGCTGCAAAAAGAACAGTTGAGCCATTGGGAACAGTGATAGGGCCTTTGATAGTTAGAGTTCCATTAATAAGTAAGATATAATTTCTGACACCCGGGAAAGAGTAGGAATTTAAAGTAACATTTCCATTTGCTCTATAAACTCCATTTAATAAAGTTACGGGAGTAAGTGTGCAATTTCCCAGACCACCAACGCAAACTGTTGCAGAAGCCATATCTACTGGAGTTATTCCGGCTCGAGATGCATTATCAAGCAAATATCCATAGCTTGTGCGGAGGCGGTTACCTGCAGGGAATTTGAATACTTCACTGTATGATGGTCCGCCTACTACCCACCTGGTGCTTGATACGCGCCCTACGGGAATGTTGGTGGAACCATCGCCCGGAAAAATAACGCCGGGAGTTGTACCAAAAAGAGCATCTATAGCTGAAGCATAAGGAGGGTAGCTAGGTGATGAAGGAACATTATTGGTAATCCCATTATCATTGCGCACATCAGAATTATAAGTCTGCATCCACGGGATAGAATTGTTGATTGCGAAGTTGAGATTATTTACATTATTTCCTGCGATACAACTCCCGGATGTGCTAGGGCTTATCGTGCATACGGCGGGACCTACAGATACAGAGAATTGGGGAGGAGGCCCATTGAGAGGATTGACCATATTAAATCCCCCTGGAAGGGGAGAAGTGGTGTAGGAAACGGTATACGTATCTGCAGGAAGAGTTGTGAAATTGAAGACTCCGGTATTGTCACTTTTTGAGTTGCTGTATGATCCGGTTGTATTTCTTATGCTAAACCCTGATGATGTAGAAGTGTAAGTTGCTTCACCTCCGTTTTTTATTGAATCACTACTGGAATCCATAAAGATTTCACCTGCGATTGAGTATGTTGATGGGGGAGCCGTTACATTAATATCTGTATCAGTAGCGCCGGTTGATGGACATGTCCTGCCATCTGATAAATCTGCTGTTGCCCAAACTGCTGTCGCGCCTGCTGCGACTCCGGTTACGGTTGTTGAATAAGTGGAGCTTGGGTCTGACGTAGGATTGACGGTCGCTATGGTGGTATTGTATGAGCCAAAACGCATTTGGGTGATGGTTGCGCTGCCTTGTCCTGAAGTCACACTTGCAGTGACTGCCGCTGTACCTCCCGGCGCAAGATTGTGCACTGCCGGGCTGGTAGTCACAGCGCAAGCACCTGCATTAACTGTTTGCGTTATTGTCGCTGAGGTACTTGAGTCACAAGCTGCATTTCCACCATAGGTTGCTGAAATACTATGGTTACCGACAGGTAAACCAGTGGTGCTAAAACTTGCAGTTCCACCGGCAATGGCTCCTGAGCCTAAAAGCGCTGCACCGTTATAAAAATTGACTGTTCCTGTAGGTCCGCATACTCCACTAACAGGTGAAGTAAAGGTAACATTTTGCCCGGAGGTTGAGGGGTTTGGTGAGGAGGAGAGGGTTGTGGCGGTTACACGGCTGCCCGCAGCCGGTTGAATAGCATAGTTAAGGTTGGTGACTTCTGTACCTGTGACACAAGCTGCCCCTGTTGTAGTATCAACAGAACACGAATAGCCGACGGTTACTGAAAAAGATTGAGGGGTGTTGGTAGGATGATCCGGGTTGTATCCGAGCGGAATAGAATTGTAAGTTACAGTATAAGTTCCTGTTCTTAAGCCGGATATAGAAAAAGTACCATCAGGATTAGAGGTCACTATACCACCGCCGGTTCCTCCACCTGATCGAAGAATTGTGATATTGGGTGCTGCAGGATAGTTATTTTCTCCGATATCTTTCGTTTTAGTTGCATTGGTATTTACAAAAACACTGCCTGAGATGGTGGCGCATCGGGGACCTCCTAAGCCCCCGGTACTTCCGGAGGCAGATTGTCCGGAGTTGGTACCATGACAGCCTTTGCCGCCTGATCCACCATTTCCTCCGCTTACACCATCGCCACCTTGTCCGCCAGCCCCGGTACCTGTGCCTATTGAGTCACCACCTGTACCGCCATTTCCCCCGGGGTTTCCACCATTTCCACCCCGACCTCCATTACCGCTTCCGCTTGCGGTTCCACCCCGTCCTCCGGTACCGCCACCACCAGCACCTCCATTGGTAACTTCCGAGTCGGTTGATGCCGTCCCACTTCCGGTCCCTGTTATCCCGCCTAGGCCCCCGGTCCCACCAACTCCTCCGTTATTGGTTCCATCGGCACTACCACCCGTGCCTCCAGTACCTCCGTCTCCGCCAAGACCATTCTCGACATAAGCCCGTGCCGGCTCCCAAATTAGAAACCCTCCAACTAATACCCAGGCACCACCACTACTTGATGCATTACCCGATGCTCCCGTGCCACCCGCACCGCCTTTCCCCCCTGTACCTCCGGTTCCACCATTTACACCTCCGGTTCCCGGACCGCCCTGACCCCCGGTTCCACCTGTTTCACCAAAGCCATTGTAGGTAAACGCAGTTGATGCATTCTCGATATACGCACCCGCCCCAACGTAAACAAGATATTTTCCTGTTGCAGTGGAGTTACCTTTGGTGTTTGTACCTCCGGCACCTCCATCACCACCAGTTCCACCTGTCGCAGCCGGAGTAGTGCTTGCGCCTCCGTCAGCTCCAAGTCCTCCAAAACCATTTTCAACTGAAGTCCCGCCGGTATTTGTAGAGGTCGAATTTCCCTCTGCATTATTTCCACCTTGTCCTCCTTTTCCCCCGACACCACCTGTGCCTCCAATGCCCCCGACACCACCTGTGCCTCCTAGACCATTAACTATATCATCCACACCACCATCGGCACTGGCAGCTGAGTCCAGACCCCCTGCACCTCCATCGCCTCCTAAGCCTCCTATAGCTCCTGTTCCTCCGGCACCTCCATCGCCTCCAAAGCCTCCTCCTGAGAGTCCTGTCGCATTGCCTGGATTTGCGTTGGCGATAGGAGTGACATTTCCGCCCGCTCCGCCAGCCCCACCAATTCCACCTGTCGCAGCGGGATTATTGCCTCCGATACCACCGTTACCCCCCCTGCCTGCAGCGCTTCCTGCGCTGATAGTTGAACCGCTCATTGAAAGACTGCCGCCTTTTCCTCCAATACCACCTTTTGCTCCTGGACTGCTGCCTGCCGAATTTCCACCATTTCCTCCTATACCACCGTCACCTCCATTACTTCCTGTAGCAATATTTAAAGTTAGAGCTCCACCTGCTCCTCCGTCACCGCCAACCCCTCCGGTTCCAGTTAAGTTATTTCCGCCCCAGCCACCACCACCACCTGTACCGGCGATAGAAAAACCTGAAGCTCCACTGTTACTTACAGCTCCACCATTACCACCTTTGCCTGCTACTCCGCCCGTGTTTCCAACGCCACCCCCACCGCCTCCACCACCGGCCCCGGTTACATTAGTAGAACCGCTATTAGTTGTAGATGTTCCCGAACTCCCGGGTTGCCCCACCAAGCCTGGAGCTCCTCCAAGAATACCGGTTTTACTTGAGTCACAACCTTTTGTTCCGGGAAGTCCCACGCCACCACCTGCACCACCACAGCCATATGATTGTGCATACGCTATTAAGACGTTTAAAAATTGTTTTACTTGGGGATTTACAAGCACGAAAAGAACAATAAAAATAAGTGGAATTAACTTGTGAAGAGACAGTTTTTTGATCACACTTTAACTATATCCCATTATTGATTTTACTGTCAATGAAATGAAATTTTGCATGACAAAAATCTTCAGTGAAGAAGCGGGGATAACTAATAACTAACAACGATTACAAATTACTGATGACAGATAAGAGGCTATTTGGGGAAAGATATTTATGCGTTTATAAAATCTTTTTCGCTAAATCCGCCTTGCTTTATAATACTTTTTACTGTTCCCGGTTTTACTTCTCTATGATGGGGCACCACACATGTCTTCTTGGTATTTTCATTCCACCAGATTTCATGAGAGCCGCCTGTTGCGCGTCGGAATTCAAATCCCAACTTTCGAAGCTTTTTGATTACAACACGGTATCGCAATGGAGGCATATCAGTTGGTTGAAACTATCAGAGGAAATTTCAGCGTAAATCCTTTTCTTTCTTTTTGAGCCTTACTTTTTATCTTTAAGGGGATTTTTATGTCCTCTTCTTTGTATAGCTCGATCATAGAAGAAGCAACGTAGGATATTTCACTTATCGCGTCCTCTACTGTTTCGCCTTGCGCATATACCTCTTTCCAGATAGGACAGCTCGCCACAAAGCCTCCCGTTTTCTCTTCTTTGATAGAGATAGGGAGTTCGTATTCTTGGATTTCCAATGTTTTATTCTTATTCATTGCAAAAATATATTATCAAATTTATGAAGCTTATTCAAGCATCCAGTCCGTGGCTGTTATCAGTTAGTGGTTATTAGTTATCAGTTGGAATCTACTTTTCCTCTAAGTCCCAGGCAACTTATAACCTATCACTTATAACTTATAACAAAATTAATTGTTATCAGTTATTCGTCATCAGTCATTAGTTATTTCTGGGGCGCAGAGGAAAAAGGAGGATGGGAAAATACGGTTGACGCGGTAAAGCGGGGTGGGTGAGCGCAAAATGCTCAAACAAACAGCGGAACGCGCAACGTATAAGAAAAAAATCACATTGTTGTGAAACCATCCTCCTGCTTAGGGGGAGCTAGCCGTATGACGACAGACTTTTCAAACCGAAGTTTGACAAATCCGTCGCACATGCGACTATACTCCCCCCAACCAGGCAAGACATCAGTACTGCTGTACCCCGAACCTAGACGATCGTCTCGGTGGGTGCCGCGGCGACTGCCGGGGGGTCGGGGATTGTGAACACCAGCGAGGTGTTGCTGATCAGCGTGACGACCTGGGTGTCCGGGTCGACAAACTGCGTCTGCGTAGAGTTGTACTCCACCAAGCCACCCAACACGCTGACCGAGGTCGACTGGACGGAGACCGAGATGGTCTCGTCCTGAAAGCCCTCGCTCGTCTGCGTGACGGTGACGATTCCCGGGATCCCCTGGGTTGTGGTGTTGCTGAAGTTGCCTTCAGGTAGTACCGGCTCAGCGGGGTAGGTGGTTACCTCCTCGTTGATGATCGGAATCGTGGCCTCGGCTTGGACCGGGGTCGGGGGAGTCTCAGTGACTTCCTCGGTCGGCGGTGCCGGGGTCTCGACGACGACGTCAGGCATGACCACCACAGGGGTGGGCACAACGACGACCGGGGTCGGGTTGGGAACGACGACGTCAGGAACGACTACGTCAGGGACGACGACTTCCGGCGCGTGAGCATTGATACCCGCGAGGGTAGCGTTGACACGTGCTTGGGCGTCGGCGATGATTGCGTCGACGTTGGCGTTGACGGCAGCCGTGGGCTCGTCGACAGTGGCCACCTCGGCGGGTGCCTCGGGGGCGGATGCCTCCTCGGCGGGTGCCTCGGGGGTGCTGTCGTCGCGTGCTGCGGCGTGGCGGCTGGTGATGTCGGCGATGCTCTCGCGGGCGGCAGAAACTGCCTCTGAGCGGTCGCGTGATCCACCACGGTCTCCATCGTCGGCGGATGCCGGCGAAGCAAAACCGAGAACAAGGACGAATACCCCTGCTCCCGTTAAAACGAGGCTCCTACGGAGTCCCATTTTGGATATCAACGTGTTTCCTCTCTCTGAATGCCCCCCATTGTTGGGAAGTCTGGTACTGCAGAGCTAGAAACAAAGTTAATTTTCAATTCGAAATTTGAAATTTTCAATCAAATCCAAAATGTTTAAAAATTAAAATTTAAACAAAATGAAAATTCATTGAAAATTAAAAATTAAAAATTTTAAATTATTTTGCTCCCACCACTGCAGTACCAATTGCAGAAAAAAGATAAGTAGAACCCAACCTATAAAAGTTAGTAGTAGATGATGTCTAAAGCATCTCCATCCTTACAGGGAGTGGAGAATGCATACCTAGTTTTTTGTCAAAGTGCAACAGAAGTCGGGTAAAAAGATGCGGTTTACATTGCCGCTTCAGTTTTATGCTCTGAGTTATCAGATAGCACGACTTCTGTATAAAGGTATCTTTTCGGAAAAAGAGCGCAAAAAATGCATAAGGAACGCATGCCCCTCACCTTTACCGATAAGTCCCTATAGTATATGAAATTAATTTAAAAAAGTCAATGGGGAAGAGGGAGTTACTTAAGATCAGCGCAGGTAACAAAACCGTCTCTTTCGTAGGCCGGTTTATGAATCTTGACAGAAAGGGGGAAATCTTTTTTGAACTGTTCCAAAGTTCCTGATATATAGTTTTCTGTTTTGCCATCAACCACAGGGCTTAAGGAATATTTTATATCTCCTTCTTCTCTGCATGTGCCTTTATGGATGTACGCAGGATATTCAGCGTCTTTGGATACATTTGTAAGTACAACAGTAACAAAAACATTGCCATCTACTTCCTTAAATGTAGTCCGGCCTGTTACTTTGGAATTAGCTATATCTTTAAAAGATGATTCAGTTTGGGCGACAACTGTTCCCCCAAGTGATTTATCAACGTAGGTAGGCACTGGCGTTGAAGTTGGTGAAGTTTTATTTGTTAAGAAATTATTTTTTTTGAATGGCACAAGTATGACAAAAAGCATGACTAGAGCTATAAGGATTAGTCCGCAAATTAGGATTATTTTTCTGCGTGTCATACTATTAAATTTATCCCAATAAGCGGTGATTTGTCAAATAAGTAAATTGCCGTTGACGAGCAGGTGCAAATACTCGAGTACGAGCATATGAGAGCTTTACGTTTTTAAAGTAAGCTGATCGCCACCGGTTTTTTCCATGATCCACATTCTGATAAGTTGTGTTGGGCCCAAGCCCTTCTTTTTGGCTTCAGTCCTCACTGCGCCAAGAATTTGAGGATCCAACCTGATGTTAATTGTTTCCGATAAATTTTTGGCAAACTTAATCTTAACAGGCTTACCATTTTTCCAGGCTTCTTTATAGTTTTTTTCCCAGAATTTTGCCTCTTTTTCTCTATCTTTAAATATTGATTTGTCGGGAGCTTTCATAATTATTACACCTCCTCAAATGCTGTTATTGGATAATATAATCCACCTCCATATATTTTTAAATCTCTATCTTCGGGAGACAGGATAATTATCAGTTTTTTTCCGCTTTTTGTTTTACCGATAACTTGGATTCTTCCCCGAAAACTTTCAAACGCTTGATATTTGCCGTGACATATTTCTTCAACTTCTTCCGGGCTAACTTTGTGTTTTGCCAGGTGTTCACGGTTCCAGTCATCCCAGATCAGGCCATTGATTGTAACCATAGGATAATAATATTGTAGCACAGTGTGGCACAAAGTCAACGGATAAAATGAGGGTTGTTATAAGTTATCGGTCTTGTTCCTGATAAGTGTGGATTACAAGAAAGTTGGGCGGGTAAGAGACTGTAAGTGGTTGATTCTTACGAAGAATAAAATTAAGATTTGAATACGATTTTAGACCGTAATTTTAATTCCAGGCGACATGGTGGATTTGAGGGTGACGTTTTTGATATTTTTTGTCTGGACTGCTGTCAGAACAGTCTTTATATTGGCATTGAGGTTTTTCTCGCCATATGAAAGCTTACCAACTGACATATGAATTATTGGCGCTTTTGCTTCTGTTTTGAAGTTGACCTGTCCACCCTCAAATTTTTTCATTGCTTCATTTGGTTTGGGACTTATGGTGCCGTTTTTTGGATTTGGCATAAGCCCTTTTGGTCCCAAATATCTGGCTACTTTTGCCAAATGAACCATAGTCTCAGGCGTTGCAATCAGCACGTCAAAATCGACCTGTCCGCCTTCAATTTTTTTGATCAGCTCTTCAACGTGTTTTGGGTCAGTCGCATGATCTGCAATTTCAATTTTGGCTGTTTTTCCTGTTCCGTGGGGGAGTGTGATATTGCCAGATACGCCTCTTTCGATGGTATTAATGTGTAGCTCAACTGTTTCATCAAATTTTGCTCTCTTTTCAGAAGTCAAAATTTTAAAAGCTTCGTCCACTGAATATGTTTTATTCTTATCAACTAGTTTGGCCATTGCAAGGTAACTTGCGGAATGGGGCTTGGCTTTTCTTGAGGTTTTGGCTTTGTATTTACTTTCTTTTTTAACTGTTTTTTTCTCAGATTTAGTTTCGTCATTGTGAGGGGCGGACTGAGCGTCAGCGAGGGAGCCCGCCTGCTTGACAGGGGCGGAAGGTGACGCGGCAATCTCTTCATTGTCATTCCCGCGAAGGCGGGAATCTATTTTTTTGGATCCCCGATCGGAGTCGGGGATGACATCGGAGGAGCCTTTTGCAGTATTTTCTTCTGCAGCCTTACGTTTCGCAGCTTCAGCTTTTTTGGCTTCGTTACGTTCTTTGAGTTTTTTCTTCTCTTCAACCTGCCGTTCTTTCTTCCCCTGCCTGCCGGCAGGCAGGTCTTCAATTCCTATTGTTTTGACTCTTACTTTTCCCATAATTTATAGTTAGATCACCGCGGATTTTTAGCTGATTTTCGCGGATACGATCTGTGTAAATCCGCTATTAATCCGTGTAAATCTTAATTAATGTCTATCCCCATAGACCTTGCTGTTCCCGCGACTATTTTGGCGGCTTGCTCGACATCATCGGTGTTGAGATCTTCCAATTTATTCTTGGCAATTTCCCGTGCTTGGTTCATAGTCAGTTTGCCTATTTTCTCACGTCCCGGCTTCTGAGAGCCTTTCTCAACAGCCATTGCTTTCTTGATCAGCTCGGCAACAGGGGACTTCTTGGTGATGAAAGAAAACGTCCTGTCTTCATAGACTGTGATGACTACTGGTATGACATTGCCTTTTTGATCAGCCGTCTTATCATTGTAAGACTTCACAAATTCCATGATATTGAGCCCGTGTGGACCCAATGCAGTTCCGACAGGTGGCGCGGGTGTGGCCCCTCCTGCAGGGAGCGCGATTTTTATTAATGTTTTTATTTTCTTCATATTTAGCCTAGATCGCCACGGATTTCGAACTGATTTACGCGGATTTGATTTTCACGGATCCGCTCCATATCTTCCTTCTTATATCAAGTTTATTTGAACCGAAATTCACTAATAATCCTAATCTGTAATTTGTTCCTTTAAGATAATAGATCATTTGCGTTTCAGGATCTTTTCCCATAAAAGGGAGAGCCTTTATCTCTAATAAAATTTTACTGTCAATAACAAAATCCGGTCTGTAAATTCCAATTTTTTGATTGTCATAAAGAACATCAATAGCCTGTTCAGGTTTAAATTTAATCCCTTCTTTTAAAAACTCTATTGCTAGTGCTCTGCAATAAACTACCTCTTTGTGACCAAAACCTAGCGTATTATACACTTTAAAGATAGCACTTCGCAACTTATATGTGAGATCCCCAAATAAAAGATCGGTGGCCATTCTTTATCAGCGGTAATCCGCTACAAATCTGCGTAAATCTCGAATCAAATCTTCTTCACCTGTAAAAAGTCTAGTTCGACGGGGGTTTCCCTCCCGAAGATGCTTACCAGAACTTTTAGTTTTCCTCGCGTTTCGTCAATACTGTCAATTGTTCCCAGGAAATCTGCGAAAGGTCCGTCTGTGATTTTTACTGCCTCACCAACTACAAAAGCAACTTTGTAAAGAGGCTCCTCAAGGTTCATAAATTTCTGGATCGCTTCAACTTCCTTCTCAGAAATAGGAGTTGGTTTATTCCCGGCCCCGATAAAACTGGTCACTCCCTGGGTGCTACGGACCATGAACCATGATTCATCATCCAAAATCATCCGGACCAGAACGTATCCTGGGAAGATTTTTTCCTGAACAGTCTCTTTCTTACCCTGGGTTACTTTAATAGTATTTCTTGTCGGGACAATGATATCAAAAATTCTGTCGTCAAATTTCATCGCCTCAGCTCTTTGCTTTAGAGATCTGGCAACTTTATTTTCATGCCCCGCGTAGGTGTGAAGAATATACCACTTGGCATTGTCAGGAACTTTTACTATCTTTTTTTCACCTTGTCCTGAGGGCTCCGTTGGATCTCCCGCGATGCCTGTTGTGTCCACAGTATCAGGCTTTGCGTCTGCTATTGTTTCTTCTTCAACTTTATCTTCTGTTGGTGTCTGTACTTTATCCATATTTTTTTGATCTCACTGATTACCGGCTGATTTTCGCGGATACTGTATCCGTGGACATCTGCTATAAATCCGTGTAAATCGCCTCATTGTAAATTATCGTAATAGTGCTTCCATTATTCTCGCAAATATTATATCAAGAACTCCGATGTATGCGCTTACAATCACACTGATCGTTATAACAATTAAGGTAAGTCTTAAGACTTCGTTTTTGGTGGGCCATACAACTTGTCTTAATTCACTATACGTTTCCTGTAAAAATTTAACCGGAGCTGTCATCACTTCAAGATTCCCCGCTGATTTCTAGCGGATTTTCACTGATATGTATTGTACCAAACTTGCTTCCGTTTTACAATAAGCATAGAGTATGGCTGTTAAATCAACCTCTTGACAAAGTAAAAATCCGGAAATATAATGAAAATAGAGTAAGAGTTTTGTAATAAAAAGTAAACTCTTATCAGTATATATGAAAAATTCAGCGGAACAGTTATTGAGTTCAGCAAATTTTGGGTTATCTGCTGTTGAAGCAGCAGGTGGAGGCAGGCAAACTTTGCGATCGTTGGACCTAAGCGGCAGGGACGAGGGGTTTGTGAGTATGGGAGTAAGGCCTGAAACAGTATTATTTGATAATGCAGATACTGTTAAACCGACTAATCCCACAGCCACTAGGGAATATCTAAAAGCAGTTCGTGAATCAGGAATCCGTCGCGGGAGAATAGGTAGGCATGGACGGGGACGACGTAAATCTTAACTTCATTCTATACTTTCAAATTCTCCAAATTGATTATTTATAAGTCTAACGTCCAATAGGCCAGAGCAAATTTTGCCACTTGATTTTTAGAAATATAGTAGTATAATATAGGCCTTATGGCATTAACTGAACATGGTGCTGGCAGGCGTCGCTTTCTTACAGGTGGGCTAAAATTAGCAGCCGTTGCAGGAGTTGGTACTGTTGCTGCTGAAAAATTTGTTCCCGGTGTAGATCTTTTTCCAACGGTTCGAAACCCATTTAAATTTGAAACAAAAGAGCGCAGTGTTGAGGTAGTTATGACAGGATTGCACGACGTTGCCAAATTAGTTCCAATCGAAGTAACACATAATATTGTAGCCCAAATTGAGAAAGACGCCCCATTTCTAGACTCAATTTTTGACAAGAAAGCCACCATTATTTGTCCGACAAAGCTCTGGGTTACATGCGATTTGTCGGCCTTTGCGCCTCTGGAAAATGAAACACCCACAACAACAATTCCAGGAGTAGAAACTACAACCACGTTGCCATCTGTACCCATGATTGGTGGCAGGCCTGCAATTGACATCAGCGATGATGGGACTTGGGTTCTTGTAAGAGTTCCCAATCCGGTTATACCTCCACAGGAAGATGTGATACCCGACTTGGAACAAATGATAATTATAAACGGGCAAGGCGGTTTGGGAGATAAAATTCAGAATCTTCTTGGTATACATAAGATCTCCGAAAAAGCGCTTATCCAAAAAGCTCAAAAAGATGCCTGGGAAGATGCAATGGGGAAGCCTGAGATACTTGTCCGAGCAAAGGAGAATACAAGGGAAGTTATCGGAGTAATGTTGGGTAGGAGTTTTCCAAACGGAGTTACTATTGAATTCGTAGATCCAGCGGCAAAACCAGAAATCCCACAAGTTACAGAAGCGCCAAATCTAAACCATAAAGTCAAACAGGGAGATAGTTGAAAATCGATTTTTGATATAGTATAATGCAAGCCATGATAGAAAGAGATAAAATAAAAAACGGAGCTAAAACAGGAGTAAAAGTCCTTGCAGGTGTGGCAGGTGTAGTCGGTGCTGGGAAAGATATAAGAGCGGTGACTGATTGGACTACAGCGCATAATCAGCTAAATGCAATTGATGAAGCCACTCAGGATCTGGGTCTCGCATCAAGAGATCTTGCATTCCAAATTCCTGATAAGCCCAATATCAGAGGGGTTGATTTTTACAAAGGATCAGTACGCCCGAATCCAGATAACGCAATCGGGACAGCAATACATGGCAGGTACAAGTTAATTGAAGCACGATTAGTGCCAGAAGCAGACCGCGTAAAAGTGATAGTATCAGATATAGAAAATGAGCGTACTGACAACCCAGGTTCTGATTTCGTTACGCAAAGAGATGATTTAATAAAACTCTCAACAGACCTTGATCAACCAGTATCTCAACTTAACCAGGTTAAAAAGGAACAGTACAGTTTAGCCACAGAAGGAACAGCAATTGCTTTGGCAATTCCAGCGGTATGGATCGGATTAAAGAAATGGAAGGAAAGAAAAAAGCGTAAAAGTGATCCCGATTATGAGCCCAAAGGATTACTTCACAGACTGGGAAAAAGGTTTGAGCTGCCAGAAAAAGTTAAGCCTGAAGAGCCTGTCAAGGATCACGAGAAAGAGCCTGTTTCATCCTCCTAATAACACGTTTAATTTATAGGACTTCTTATTTATATTAATCAATCCTAGTAGTTGACATTATAGGCTTACTCTGTTACACTATGAGACATTATGGCTATAGCCGAAAGAGTTTTGCGTGCACCTCAACAGGAGGGATCACGAATTGAGGGTGGAATGTCTGTTAACACAGGAGTTGTTGCCGCATATTATGAAGCAAGAGTAATGCTGCGAATTGCAACCCCTGAAGATTTAATAGCCCAGCAAGAGATGAAGCCTCCGATAACTGAGGTAGAAGTTATGGGAGCAAATAAACACAATTTTGTGGTAAAAGAGGGTCCCGATGTCAGGGGTCTTTTAAAGGGACTAAGGATGAGACGTGATCAAGGAAGTCTTCAAGCTGAAGAAAAAGCAAAAGTTGAACAAGTATTAAAAGTGTTAGAGGAAAACAGTACAAGATCCTATTGGACATTAGGAGATCGTGCTGAGGTAGCGGGATTTAAAACTCAAAGGACAATCCTAGAGGCAGTAGATATAGCTAAAGGTTACGGTAATCTCCTCAATAATACTCCCGCATATGGTGACGCAGAGGAAAAGTTGGCCTCAATATGTGAATTAAGGCTCTCAGATGATCCGGATTTTTACAATGTTGCTTTTAAAGACAAAGTAGAGCAGCCAAGAGAGCCTTCAAGAGCATTGGTGTGGCTGAGGAACAGAAGAGGAGATCCTTATGACGGTGAACCAGACGAGCCTATGGTTGAACCTGAAACACCAAAAGCAGATGGTTCCAAAAAGGGCCCCCAACATGCGATAGTAACAGAGGTAATAATGGATGACCCTGAAAAAGGTACAAGAAAATCAGTCAAAATTAAGCCGGTTAAAAGAATAAAACCGATTAGAGTAAAAACTAATAGCGACCGGATGAGCAGGCGGAGGTTTTTGGGATTAAGCGCGACGGGAATTGCCGTAGCGGGCATCACGGCTCTAGCGCCAGGATTGGTTAATAGATCAACTGGTACTGAAACCAGCACAGAACAGACACTGGCAGTAAAACCTACTCCTGATACTACAGCGGTAATTGCACCGGAGCCCACAGTTCCAACAACTGTTGAAGAGCCGGTAACGACAACAACCACTACAGAACCTCCTGAAGTTCAGCAAACACCAGATACGACAGAGGCCCCAAAGCCCAAAGAAGCTATAGGTATTTCATGGCTTTCAGATACCATGGGTCCGTGGAAGGAAAAAATAGCCAAAGAATCAGTAAACTACGGACTTGATCCGGCACTCCCTGCGATTATTATGCAGATAAAAACAGCCGGGGATTTCACAATTAATAATAACGGAGTGCAGGGACTATTTCTTTTAACAGATGGTGTTATCAAGGATGCATCAGAGGCTTTGGGAATCTCAAATCCAATAGCAATTGATTCGAGTACAAATATAAAAATGGGTGTTTGGTTTATCGCCAAGAACTTCAGGGAATCCGGAGGATCAATAAGAAATACGGTTCTAGGTTTTGAAGGTCAGAATGGTCAAGAGTTAGCTGAGTTGGTTGAGGGCATGTGGAATGAGAGAAGCCAGGAGAATAGTCCGACTTTTGAAAAATGGAAGAACGAATTGGGGGGGGACAGGGTGATAAATAATGCGAGAACAACTTTAGAGGGTTACGGAATGCTCTAATAATATGTCAAAGGAACAAAGTCACAGCCAAGATCCCAATGCTTCAGAAGGACCCTACAGCGGTCCTATTTTAGTAGATGATAGGCAGGGTCTTCTGGACATGGACACAGGGCAAATTGATGAGGTGTTTGTCAGGATAACTGAAAAGCTTGAAAAAAAGCGGAGAAGAGGATTGACTGGACAAGGCCACCCGCTACCCCCGGATCTATCCGGTGGAACAGCACCCCTATTTGATCCGGTTACAGTAAGTTCACGATCCAAGGTTGATCGCGAAATTGGCAAGGAATCACCAGGGGAACTGAAATCTATAAGAAGTGGGGAATACAGGATAAGTAATAAAAAGAAGACTGAAGAGACTAAGATAAAAGATGGTACTTATCGGATAGTCGGGGAACCTATGGTAAAAGATCCGGAAGAAAAAGATAAGTCTGCGGATACTCCCAAGCAGAAAAAAAGGTTGAGACAAAAGCTTAACAAGCTCGCAAAAAATTTAAGAGAGCAAAAAGCAGCGCAGGACGAAGTGGATGAAAAGGCGGAGCGGGACAAAGTTTTTGTCGTGGGTGCAGACGGACAGGCAGAAGTTATTTCTTCAAAAACTGGAAGGATAAAAGCTCTAAAGAAAAATATCGGCCCAAAACTCAAAAAGAAATTAGCGGGATTAACTGAAGAGCGGATTCCTCCAATGCTTAAAACAAGTCAAAAAATTGCATCACTTGTTGCTACAGGAGCATCAGTTGTAGCCGGACACAACGTCCCGGTTCCTCATTTGGGATCTGAAGCAGCAAAGCCAAGCAACCGTCCCGCAGCTATTACAGCTCAACCGCTTGATTTTACAAAAGAGGGAATAATAGAGTTTCTGCCGGAAGCAAAAAAGGAAGAATCTACGTCATTTGTACAGGAGCCAGGAAAAATAATTTATCCGCCGGATATAAATCCTGAAATATGGCTGCCCTCAGTTCAGATGCCTGAGATACAAGGACTATTAAAATTCATGACTCCCGAAGATGAAGGAGAGTTTGGTAGAGGAGAACATGCTACGCCGCCTGAGGAGCGTTTCGGGAATTCTGATTTGGTGGGAACAGTTTATACTGTGGCCAGGGCATATCAGGCGAAATATAAGGATTCTTATTTATTAATAGGGGATCTCAATGCCCCGGGACATGATAGCCACAAAAGCGGAATTGATGTTGATATTTACCTTCCTGATACAGGACTCAAAATAAGTAGCAAGAATTATGACAAAGACCGTGCAGTAGACCTTGGGATTATGCTTATGAAGACGGGAAAGATGGATCTTATATTTTTCAATGACGATTACGTAATTGAAAAAGTTAACCAATTTGCAATCGAAAATGGTTTATCCGGTAGGATGGAAAAGTCACCAAAGCACGAAGTTCATATGCATGCCAGAATTAAAGAAAAAGAACCCACAATTAATATTCCCTGGATGCCGGAAAATGTAACAAGGTGGAATAATATTGTTATTGCAAAAGCGAAAAAATATAAGATTGATCCTGAGTTGGTGTCGATAATTATGTATAAAGAATCATCAGGAAATCCGGATGCCAGAAGCTGGGTGGGGGCAACGGGATTGATGCAGATAATGCCTGATACAGCTGCCGGAATTGCCCGTGAATTGGGGATTGAGGAGTATGACCTTTCTGATCCGGAAACAAATATAGATTTCGGAACTTATTATTTAAGACAACTTCTCAAAAAATTTGGTAAGGTGGAGCATGGTCCTTCCTGGGACATGTCAGTCATGCTGGACGCTTTGGGATATAATGGCGGTCCGGGTGCTGCAGAGGGATATCTTGCAGGTGCAGTAAATCCGGATACAGGTCCGTTTTGTGAAAGCCGGGAGTATGGATATTATGTTTTGGGTATGTGGCGTGAGCGGCATCAACCAACGAGTGAGCACTTTGATGAGTATAACCAGATAGGTCACCGATGCAACGCTGATCCAACGAGCTATCCTATTGATTCGTTAAAGTAAAATTTGAATGAGAACCATCTTTGAAAAATGATTAAACTAGTTATGCTCCTTCGCCCAACTTCACTAAAGTTTCGTTAGGCTTCGGCGGCATATACTGTTTGAATTTTAATCAAGGTGGTATATAATATCCACATAATGCGTAAGAAGATAAGAAAGGCTGTTATCCCCGCTGCCGGGTTTGGAACCCGGTTCCTGCCTCAAACAAAGGCCATGCCCAAGGAAATGCTCCCGATTGTTGATAAGCCGGTTATCCAATATGTTGTTGAGGAGGCAGTTGCCTCAGGCATAAAAGACATCATAATTGTGACAGGAGCCTTGAAAAGAGCGATTGAAGACCATTTTGACGCACCCAATGCAGACCTCATAAACAATCTTAAAGAAGGCGGCAAGGATAAATTGCTTGAGAAGACAAAGGCGATTTCTGAGATGGCCAATTTCCTCTACATCCGCCAAAAAGGAATGTACGGCAATGGGACTCCCGTTCTTTCAGCAGAACCTGCAATTGAGGATGAATACTTTGCAGTTCTTTGGGGAGATGAATTTATTTATAGTAACCCCCCAAGGCTTTCCCAGATGATTGAGGTGCATGACAAATACGGAGGTGCTGTTATATCTGGTGTGCGGATTGAGAATAAGGAAGATCTCAGGCGTTATGGAATTGCCGAAGTTGAGGAGGTCGCGGGGAATGTATTTAAGATCAAAAAAATAATTGAGAAGCCTCATCCTGATAAGGCTCCAT
>DATLNW010000100.1:0-3356 GCA_035536575.1 Lysobacterales bacterium | reverse complement strand
GCACATTAACTTTTCTTCATACACAATTTTTACCCGCTTCACATAAATATATGATAGGCTCTATATAGAATAGAATAGTCTGAATAAATTAAGGGGGGTGATTCTAAATGAATTTAAGTTTTGCAAATCTTGATCCGATCGTTTCTTTACTTTTCGGAGTACTTATACTGGTATTTCCAAAATTTCTTAATTATCTGATTGCTATTTACCTGATCATAATAGGGCTATTGGGGCTTGGAATAATAAACTTTTAATAAAATCTTCTATTGCTTTTAGTCTTAAGTCTTAACTATAGTTAGATTAGGGCATATATTGTTTCCTGCACATGATGCTGTCCAAGATTATCAAATTAAGCTTAATTTTTTTAGCTTATTTCATTTCCGGAAAATTGGGTCTGGAACTTGCATCAGTGAACACATTCTCAGCTGCAGTTTGGGCTCCGGCGGGAATTGCTATCGCGAGTTTGATTTTGTTTGGGAAAAAACTCTGGCCGGTGATTTTTCTGGCAGCTTTTTTCACCAATCTTACAACAACAGGAACTATTTTTATATCTCTTGGAATTGCAACAGGTAATACACTCGAGGGCCTGGTCGCTTCTTATTTAATTACTCATTTTGCCGGTGGAAGAAGTGTGTTCAACAGTGCAAGAGGAATACTTAAGTTCATAATTTTTGCGGGTTTTGCTTGCATGATTAGTGTAACTTGGGGCATAAGCAGTTTGCTTTTGGGAGGAATTGCGGAAGCGAAAAACTATTCTTCAGTATGGACTACCTGGTGGTTGGGAGACATAAGCGGCGCTATATTAATAACACCACTTATTTTATTTTGGACAAAGAAATATCAATACCATTGGAACAATAGAAGATTACTTGAGGGTGTTTTTTTACTTTTTGGAATAATTCTTGTATCGGGAGCAGTATTTAATAGTATATTTTTTCGTATTCCGAGTTATCTTCCGCTAGCTTATTTGTGCATCCCTTTATTGGTTTGGAGTTCAATAAGGTTTGACAGGCGTGAGACATTAACAGCAATACTTATTATGGCTGTTATATCAATCTGGGGAACTACAAGAGGGCATGGCCCTTATTCACTATATAGCCCAAATGAATCCTTGCTATTGCTGCAAACATTTCTGGACGTTGTTACGGTTATGATATTAGCGCTCACTGCGCTTGTGGCAGATCGTAAAAGAGTCGATAGGATATTCCAAAGCACTCTTGACAACATGAGTGAAGGTTTTCAGATAATTGGATTTGATTTTAGGTATCTATATGTAAATGATGCTGTCGCAAAACAGGGAAAACGTACTCAAGATGAGCTTTTGGGTCATTCCATGATGGAAATGTATCCTGGGATAGAGAAAACAGAAGTGTTTAAATATCTTAAAAAGTGCTTGCTGGAGCGAAAGCCCCACGAGATGGATAATAAATTTGTCTATCAAGACGGAAGCGAAGGATGGTTTCGTATTAAAATTGAACCAATTAGTGAAGGGGCTCTGATACTGTCAATTGACATAACCCGCGAAAAAGAGGTGGATGAGATGAAGACTGAGTTTATCTCAATGGCATCTCATGAGCTTAGGACACCTTTGAGCGCGATTAAAGGATTTATTTCTATGATAAATGATGGGGATTACGGAAAAGTTGATGAGAAGCTCGTAAGACCACTGAGTCTGGTCGCCGTATCCACTCAGAGGCTGATAAATATTGTAAACGAGATGCTTGATGTTTCCAGAATCGAAGCAGATAGGGTAAAACTTAATCTTGGCAATTTCTATATTCAGGATTTGATAGAGGAAGCAACAGCCACATTAAAACCATTAATTGCTCAGAAAAACCTTCAGCTAAAAATCGAGAAGCGTGAGCGCCTTGGGGTAAACGTAGACAAAGAAAAAGTTATTGAAATACTGAATAATCTAATTGGAAATTCGCTTAAATTCACAGAAAAAGGAAGTATAACTATACGCATAGAGTTGAAAAAAGAGAAAGTTGTAGTATTTGTTGCAGATACCGGGGTGGGAATTGAAAAAAAGGATCAGGCCAAACTTTTTAATAAATTCGAGCAAATAAAGTTCAAAAGAGCGGGAAATGTCTCAGGAACAGGTCTTGGATTATATATTTCCCGTGAATTTGCCCGTAAAATGGGTGGAGATTTATGGATTGAAGAATCAGCTGTTGGAAAAGGCAGTACATTTGCAGTTTCTTTGACTTCTTCTAAGCGGAAAATCAATAAAAGTGAACAGAAGCGTAAATAATTAAAGTTTGATTTGAGCATTGTCATTTCTAAAATTGTTTGTTATAACTGTAATTGATGGAAACTAACCAAAAAAAGAAGATTTTACTTGTTGAGGATGATACAGCTCTTTCTGAGATGTATCAACACAAATTTACGCTTGAAGGATATGAAATCATGGCTGCGCATAGCGGTGGGGAGGGGTTTCAAATGGCGCTTGCGCACAAGCCTGACCTGATTCTTCTTGATATCCTACTTCCCGTAATGGATGGAATGACAGTTATGAAAAAATTACGTGTTGATCCATGGGGCAAAAACGTTCCAATAATTATGTTGACAAATCTAAACCCAGACGACAACATCCTCAAGGGTGTAGTCGAGGAGCACCCGGCTTACTACTTGATGAAGTCAAATTCAGAACCTTCAGATGTTGTTGAAAAAGTGAAGGAAGTACTAAAATAACATGAGTTCAATTCTTATCATCGAAGACGACACAGCGCTTCTTGAAATGTATAGGACAAAATTCGCATATGAAAAATTCACAATCAACACGGCCTCTGATGGTCAGGAGGGGATAGATAAAATGAAGAATATTAAGCCTGATATTGTGCTTTTGGATCTATTTATGACAAAAGTAAGCGGCTTCGATGTATTGAAAATGGTCAAGAATGATCCAGAGCTGAGCCACATACCCATTTTGGTATTAACTAATATTTCTGTTGATGTTGAAGATCTATTGAAAAATTGGGGCGCAACTGATTTCCTTCTAAAAGCCAACGCAACGCCTGATGATGTTGTTAATAAGGTAAATCAACTAATTGCCGCAAAATCCTAATACTTTTTGCCCATTTCAAATTTCTTAAATAATCTCAAAAAAATGATAATTTTTTCAAAAAGAAGTACGGCGACAAACCACAACAGTCCTGCAGCGTAACCTCCCAAAACATCACTTGGAAAGTGAACTCCCAGATATATTCTGCTAAGTCCGATTAAGACTACTATTATGCCAGAAAATATAGTAAGTATTATTCCGAGTTTTCTATTCCTCGTATTTCTGAAAATGAAATAAGTAAGACTTAGGAAAAATACGGACGAGTTCATAGAATGACCTGAGGGAAAGCTGA